>CAYPJI010000072.1:7286-9371 GCA_964411045.1 uncultured Methylobacter sp.
GCGAGGAAGCAACGCTGTTTTTTAACGCCTCAAAATCCATTAGCTTGCAAACGACCGGCCAGGGCCTGCATAAATCGCTTTTTCCGTAATCACAAAATCCATGGCCACATCATGAGATGCCATGGCGATCCGATCCAGCAATTGAGATTCATAGCACACGCCGATCAACACAGCATCGGCTCTGACGCACTGCAATAAACGGTCATAGTAGCCTGCGCCGTTGCCAAGGCGCCCGCCCCGCCGGTCAAAAGCCACGCCCGGCACGATAATGCAGTCGAGCTGGTCCGGTGCGATTTCCTTGCCGGCCTCGCCCCAGCGTTGCCTGGGCGGCTCCAGAATCCCCCACATGCCGGGCGCCAATTCGGCAAAGTCCTCCAGCCACCATAGGCCTAATTTGTTACGGCCTTGCTCATCTTTGGTACAGTAGGGAATGACGATACGTTTATCGGTTGAAATTTCGTGCCTCAAGGTCGGCTCGGTTCTGACTTCGGAGCGGCAGTGGATGTACCACATCACGGTTTTGGCTTGCTGATAGGCCGGATGCGCTGTAATTTGATTGCAAATGATCCGGCTGGCCGTATCCTTGTCCGCCTGTGCGTTGCGGGCTTCGTAAGCCTTGCGGCGCTGCTGAGCTTTCAGATCATTCATCATAAGACTAGCAGGGGCGACCATCAGACCGCCCCTGCGCAATTAAGGATTTATCGCATGGCCGCAATAATGGCATCGCGCATGTCGGTAGTGCCGGCCTTTGAATTCCGGTTCAAATCCGGCGTGACCAACTCGCCATCGCCGATGACTTTTTCAGTCGCGGCCTTGATACGGTCAGCAGCCTCATGCTCGCCCAGATAATTCAGCATCATGACGCCCGCCATGATCACTGCGGTCGGGTTGGCGATATTTTTGCCGGCGATATCCGGCGCGCTGCCATGCACCGCTTCAAACAATGCCGCATCGCTGCCGATATTGGCGCCCGGAATCAAGCCCAGGCCGCCGACCAGGCCGGCCGTCAGATCGGAGAGAATGTCGCCGAACATGTTGGTCGTCACGACCACATCGAACTGAGTCGGGTCCATGACCATATGCATGCAGATGGCGTCGACAATCTTTTCGTCGCATTCGATATC
Organism: uncultured Methylobacter sp.; assembly: GCA_964411045.1. GTDB lineage: Bacteria > Pseudomonadota > Gammaproteobacteria > Methylococcales > Methylomonadaceae > Methylobacter. The sequence continues at coordinate 8,411 of CAYPJI010000072.1, forward strand.
CGGATAGCGCGCCGCGACTTCCCTGGCAACATCCAGAAACAGGCCCGACGTGTACTTCAGGATATTGGCTTTATGGCAGATAGTGACTTTTTTGCGGCCGTTTTCACGCGCATATTTAAAGGCATACTCAACGATACGTTCCGAACCCTGGCGCGTCACAACAGCCAGACTTTCGGCGATGTCCTTTTTAGGGGTCAAAAAATGCTCCAAACCGGCATACAAGCCTTCCGTATTTTCCCTGACGACAACGATGTCGACATTGTCGAAGCGGGTCTGCGCGCCTTTCCAGGTTTTGGCCGGGCGGACATTGGCGTAAAGATCATATTGCTGACGCAAGGCGACATTGATGCTCCTGAAGCCTTTGCCGACCGGCGTCGTCAGAGGGCCCTTGAAAGCCACGCGGTTTTTTTCTATCGAGGCCAGGGTTGCATCAGGGATCGGCGTGCCGTGTTTGTCAAACGCGGCCATGCCCGCATCGGCTTCTTCCCAGTTTATCTTGGCGCCGGACGCATCGATAATCTTGACCGCTGCCTCCATAATGGAAGGACCGATACCATCGCCTTTAATCAACGTAACGTTGTGCATTCATTTCTCCGAAAAATAAAAATGCCTTGATAATACAAGATTCACCATTTTTTTAAAAATCCAAAAAGCCCACGACGGTGTTATTCTGCCATTTTTTCTTTTATACTTGCCTGCTCAACACATCAAGGGGATATCATGGAAAAACCATTCATTTTACACATGCTGACCACAGCCAAAAACCTCAGCCCGTTTGACGTCAACATGGCGATGGATGCCGGCTGGGTTTCAGCAGTCCCGTATATCAATGTCGAGCCCAGCGAAGTTCAGGGGCTAGTACAGGACGCCATTTTCTCGCGCAGCCAGAAAAACCTGAAAAGAACCGCCATCTTCATCGGCGGCCGCGATACCAAACAGGCCATGGACATGCTGAGAGCAG
>CAYPJI010000073.1:0-9345 GCA_964411045.1 uncultured Methylobacter sp.
GCATGGCAGGCCAGACAATTGGTGACGAATACCTTCGCTCGAATGCCGTTGGGCCCTTCATAAACCGGATCAATGGCGAAAGCGGGGCCTGTGATAAGGAGAGAAAACAGCAGGATCAACGAACTTTTTATATTCATTGGTTCACCTTTGTGTGTAGGCTTTAAAAAGTCGCGGTACACAGATTAGCTAACGTCAATAATCATGACATTGACTTTTGTCAGATAGAAAGCCGTTATTGAATTTACCTCATGAATTGGCGTCACACTGTCTCGGGCTGGACATGATCTGGTCGGCGCATGCATTTAAGAAGCTGTGCTAATTTCCAGCTTCAGGGACAGCGGCGATAATGGAGAGTGCTCTCCATTATCGCCGCTTTTTTATAGAAAATATGGCCTATTTGGTAAGGCGATAATGCCAGGCTTATTGCGGGTTTGATGGATACCATGGGTCTGCGGGCAGAGCGCCAAAACTGTTTACGCTGAACAGAATCGGATTAGAGCCTGGCACCAATTCCATATCGATAAATACCTGGCCCACTCTGAAGCCATCTTGTATTGCTCTTACCATAGGCAGGACAATCTGTCCGGTTTCAGGATTATAAGTTGCGGCATCCTCTGAAAATGCCGTGGTCGGCTCAGCGCTTTCCAGTACAAACCCGTAATCTGACGAGCTGATGAGGAGGGGGATTTGCTTCAGGGTTGCACGGAACTTTTGGTCTCCGACATTGACGACCGGCAGAGTCATAATGCGGCTGTCATAATTGTAAGTAGCCGGTGGCGACATGCTCGGAAAATGGGGATTATCCAAGGTGAATACCATTGGCGCTGTGCCCGTTACCCATGTCATCTGGGCATCCCCGCTGCCTATACTGACGCCTTTCTCTATCAGTTCTACCGAAGGCAGATGCATTTGTCCGGTTTCAGGATCAAAAGTTGCCGGATTTTCCGAAAACGCTGAAGCCGGCCCAGTGTCATCGAGTACGAAGCCATAGCCGGTCGGACTATTATTAAGAGAAGTTGACCTAAAGGTTGCCTGGATCTTGCGATCGCCAATTTTAAGGACCGGCAGTGTCAGAATGCTGCCGTCAAAAGAGGAAACGGCCGTTTTTGGAAAACCGGTGTTTCGCCACGCGAGCATGGCGGTTTGTTGCCTAATGGTAAGCAATGGCTTGGTGTCAGCAGGAGGCATCGACATCTCATGGAAGGCCCTGAAGACGGCACGATCAGCCTTCTTTAGCGCTGCCTCATAAGTATCAAAGTTGACATCGGCCGGAGCGCCGTTGCGAGCCGAGCCGGTCAGCTCAGACGAATGACAGGACAGACAGTTGGTGGCGAATACGCTCGCTCGAATGCCATTCGGTCCATCATAAACCGGATCAATGGCGAAAGCATGATTTGCAATAAGAAAAAGGAATAGTACGGCTGATGTGCTTTTTATATCCATAAGTTAATCTTTATTGTAGGCTTGAAAGATAAAGTCATGATCATGGGGGGTGGCTAGCGTCTATAATCACGTTATTTATTATGATACAGGTAAAACACAAGTAAAAGCCATTGCTGAGCACGAGCTTACTCCCCAGCTTCAGCTGAACGCCATACCTTTTCAGGCAGGATATAATCAATTCGGATAGTATGTAGTTAAGGAAAACTTTTTGTTTGCTACCGTAAATTATTTATGACTGATGCCGCAATACGTTCAGACTCTCCAGCATTGCTGAAAGTCCATAAGCAAAAGGATGGCGATAAAGTGGTCAGATTGTCTGGCAACTGGACGTTGCGCAATCTGGCGATGGCGCCGCTGTTGAGGCGTAAAATCAAAAAATTGGCCGGCAACAAAAGTACGCAATGGAATATGGAGGCTGTCGATGTGCTCGATAGCGGCACGGCCTTGATTCTCTGGCAGGATTGGGGGAAGCAGATGCCGGCGGCGCTCCGGATGCGGCCGGAGCATCAGCGTTTGTTCGAGCGCTGGCAATCGCAACAGCTTACGGAATCCAAGCCTAAGCGTCCCCGAACCTTCCTGATAATTCATTATCTGCAGCGAACGATTGAGAGTTTCCGGCTTCAGTTGCTGGACCTGATCGTGCTGCTAGGCCAGCTGGCTCTGGATATCGCTTATTTGCTCCGGCATCCGGGCGCTGTGCCCTGGTCCGAGATTTCCGGCACGATCTATGAGGCGGGCGTTCGGGCTTTGGGCATTACGGCACTGGTCGGTTTCCTGATCGGCATCGTGCTCAGTTATCTGTCGGCACTGCAATTAAAGCTTTTCGGGGCCGAGATTTACATCATCGATATTCTGGGCCTGAGCGTTATTCGCGAGCTGGGGCCATTGCTCGCGGCCATTCTGGTCGCCGGCCGTTCCGGCTCGGCCATGACCGCGCAAATCGGCATCATGCGCGTCACCGAAGAACTCGATGCACTGTCTGCAATGGGCATTTCCCACTCCATGCGTTTAATCCTGCCCAAAGTGGCGGCGCTGGCGATTTCAATGCCGCTGCTGAGCGTCTGGACCAGCGCCATGGCGCTGATCGGCGGCATGGTCTCGGCACAGAATACGCTGGATATCAGTTACCAGCAGTTTTTTCTCAGGTTGCCTGATGCAGTGCCGCTGCTTAATGTCTTTATCGGGCTGGGCAAGAGCGTCGTGTTCGGTTTGATGATAGCGCTGATTGCCTGCCATTTCGGATTTCGCATTCAGCCCAATACCGAGAGTCTCGGCTACGAAACGACAAATTCCGTGGTGGCCGCGATTACCGTGGTGATCATGAACGATGCCGTATTCGCGATCCTGTTTATGAATGTGGGCATGCCATGATCGGGTTTCCGAAAGATACGTCTTCATGCGCGATACGGATCGAGCACGTCTGGACCCGCTTCGGCGAGAAGTTGGTGCATAAGGATATCGATCTTTGCCTGCCGCAAGGCCAGATTATGGGCTTGGTGGGCGCGTCTGGCTCCGGCAAGACGGTCTTGCTGCGTGAGATCATAGGCCTGCAAACGCCCACGCAGGGAGAGGTGTTCGTGATGGGGCAATCCATGAAGAGCACCAGTGCCAGTAGCGGGCGGCGTTTGCGCAACAATTTCGGCGTGCTGTTCCAGAAAGGCGCTCTGTTCAGCGTGCTGGACGTTTTCGATAATATTGCCTTCCCGCTGCGTGAATTGGGCATCCGCGACGAGGAATTGATCAGACATCTGGTGTTCATGAAACTGGAAAACGTAGGGTTGTCGCCTAAGGATGCCTGGCTGAAGCCGGCCGATCTATCCGGCGGCATGACTAAGCGAGTCGCGCTTGCCCGTGCGCTGATCGTGGAGCCGCCTTTGCTGTTGCTGGACGAGCCCACCTCGGGCCTGGACCCTATTTCCAGTGAGGATTTTGTCGAACTGTTATCAAGCCTGCATCGCGATCTCAGGTTCACGGTCGTCATGGTGACGCATGATCTGGATATATTGAGGGATTTATGCACGCTGGTGGCGGTGCTGGCCGATCATCAACTGGCCGCATTCGGACCGCTGGCCAAGGTCCTGAGCAGCAAGCATCCTTTTGTCGAACAGTTTTTCCACAATAGGCGCGCTGAGCGGGTATTTCAATATCAAGAGACTACGCATGGGTAGAAATAATCACGCATTGATGACCGGTCTGTTTTTGGCCGCTTTAATTACGGCGACGACGATCGTGATCTACTGGATAGGCCATTTTGAGCGCGAACGCGATCTTTATGTGATCTCAACGCGCCAATCCGTTTCCGGCCTCAATCCTGAGTCCACGGTATTTTTCCGCGGCATTGCTGTAGGCAAAGTGCGGAAGATCCAGTTTGATCCGAAAGATTTCGGCACGATTCTGGTGCCGATTGAAGTGGATAAAGACATCATGCTGACCAAAGGCGTTTATGCCACGTTGCGGTTAAAAGGCGTCACCGGCTTAACCCAGATCGAATTGCAGGATGATGGCAAGATTCAGGAAATGCTGCCGCCCGGTGATGATCCTATGACGCGCATTCCTCTATTGCCATCATTGACCGACAAGCTGATGCTTAAGGGCGAGGACTTGCTTACAAAGGCCGAGCAAATCATGGGGCGCCTTAATTTATTGCTGAATGACGAAAACGAAAAACATATCGGCGATATTCTCAGTAATTTCAATGCTCTGACCGCCAAACTTGCCGATTTGCAGGTGAGCGTGGATAAAGCGCTGGCCGGCGTCCCGGCGTTAAGCGCCGATGCGCAGAAAACACTGATGCATATCAATGCTCTGACTGCTGATTTACAGCATTTAACCAACAATGTGCAGAAACTGAGCAATAAAGCGGAGAACCTAACCGACACCGGCAAAACGACCGGCGATCTTCTGCTGCAAACGACGCTGCCGAAAATCAATGATCTGTTGTCAGAACTGCAATCGACCACGACCCAGGTCAAACGTGTGGCCACGATGCTCGAAAATAATCCGCAGAGCCTGCTGTTGGGCCCGGCTGAGCCAGAGCCCGGCCCGGGCGAACCCGGCTATAAGGAACCGAAATGAACTATTCAAGCGTATTATTGTTGCCTGTTATTGCAATCAGCGCCGGTTGCAGCATTGCCCCCAAACAGCAGCAAGCCGCACTGCACGACTTCGGCGCTCCTTATTCCCGTAATGAAAGCAGTCAATCGATTAAACCGGCTGTCACGGTCACCGCACCTAAATGGTTATGGGACAACCGCATCCGTTATCGGCTGCTCTACGCGGCCCCGACTCAGGTGAGATTTTATGCCCTGGACCGCTGGATCGCAGCGCCTCCGGAATTGCTTGAGCAGCAATTGATTGACGATACAAAGTCGCTGGATTATTTGCTGAACATCCGTTTGCTGGACTTTGAGCAGCAGTTCGAGTCGTCTGACCGGGCCCGTGTCGTGATGCGTTTTTATCTGGAGGCTTATGCGCCTGATAATAAAGTTCTGCTCGGCGCTCATGAATTTCATTTGGAGCAAACGACACAAACGCCTGATGCATCGGGCGCGGTAACGGCTTTCGCCGAATTGGTGCAACAAGCCGAAGACAGGATACAGGCCTGGCTGGCTAGACTGCCCGGTACAGCTAAAGGGAACGGCCGGAGCGGCATTTCTTCTGCACTATAGGGCACAGAACAGTTGTTTGCGGACAAAAAAAACCTCCCGGAGCCAATGGCAACGGGAGGTATAAAGAATACAGAATCATAAAGTTCTGAATTTCCATAATCCGAGGAGGTATATGAAACAGGTGGAGACGAGCTTTTCAGTCTCTATCTCATGGTTACGCGCCAAGCTTCGGGCACTCGCCAAAAACGGTTACAAACAGGCTGGGGTGATTTCTCATAGGCCAGCGAAAATAAGTATAGCATCGGCTTAAAAATTTGCCTGAAAGGCTAAGCATTAAATTTCACCGTTAGTTGCTGCGTACTATACGCAGATAATTAATGGTTTACAATGCGGTGTATTATTAATAGATTGTTTCTATTTTGTTGATAGTTGTTGATATTGAACGGATTCGTCATGCATTTACAAGCGGATTTTTGTTTAGGATTGGATTCAAAATAACATCCCGATGTAGGCATCGCTCCCACGCCGTCAACCGGATTTAAAAAAACAGGCAATGATTGATTGTCGACTCCTTATTCTGGACACTTTGTAAGTACGCGTCACACGTTATAGGCGAGGAACGACGATAAAAAGCCAATTTTGCAGGAAGCAAAAAATCAGCCTCACTGTCATATATTCCAATGCTTTTGCCTGCAGGCGGTCAGGCTGTTTAAGCTTGACCAATATAGTCGGTTTTTTTATAGTGAGTCGATACCTTTTTTCATAGGCGCGCATTTATGCTAAAGGCGGCATGGATTGTTGCGAGTCACGAGGACCAGTAATAAGGAGTTATTATGAAGTTTCTTGCCGTTCATCCAAGTCCGCTTATGTATACCAAAGTGTTCTTACGCCTCGAACCGCTCGGCTTGGAGCAGGTCGCCGATACGGCCCGCCGGAGCGGTTATCAGGTCCGCCTGATCGATTTGCAGGTGGAGTCGCACCAGGCTTTGTACCGCCTGCTGGATGACTGGCAACCCGACATCATCGCCTTTTCGTTGAATTATCTGGCCAATGTGCCGGAAGTGATCGATCTGGCCAAAGCCGCTAAGGATCGGTTGCCGTACAATTTTGTCTTTATCGGCGGCCATAGCGCCTCATTCACGGCGGAAGAAATACTGGAGCACGGCGAAGGCAAGATCGATGCGATTCTGAAAGGCGAAGGCGAATCAGGGCTTCCGTTATTGCTGCAGGCTATCAGAGAAGACCGGGAAAACGTCCATTGCGTGCCGGGCGTCGTGACCATGAAGGGGCAGGGCGCGCAACCGACTTTTATGGCCGACTTGAATAATGTGTCGCCGGCGCGGGATCTGGTCAACTATCGCAAGAAATACTTTCTGGGCACCATGGATCCGTGCGCGTCGATTGAATTTTCCAGAGGTTGTCCGTGGGACTGCTCGTTCTGTAGCGCCTGGACCTTCTACGGACGCAGTTATCGCATGCTGAGTCCGGAAAAAGTCGTCGAAGAAATGCAGCGTATCCACGAGCCGGGCGTTTTTATTGTCGACGACGTGGCATTCATTCAGGAAAAAATGGGTTTCGAGATCGGCGAGGCGCTGGCCAGAAAGGGCATCAAGAAGGAGTATTACCTGGAAACCCGCGGCGATGTGCTGCTGCGCAGCAAGGACGTCTTCAAGCTCTGGAAGGAGCTCGGCATGAGCTACATGTTTCTGGGCATCGAATCGATTGATGAAGAGGGCCTGGAAAAATACCGCAAACGCATCGATTTGAGCTGCAACTTCGAGGCGCTGGAATTCGCGAGATCCTTAGGCATCAATGTCGCCATTAACATCATCGCCGATACGGACTGGGATCATGAACGCTTCCGTGTCGTCAGGGAATGGTGCAAGGAAGTGCCGGAGATCGTCAATATCAGCGTCAATACCCCCTATCCGGGCACGGAAAGCTGGCTGACCGAGTCGCGTAATCTCACGACCCAGGATTACCGGCTGTTCGATATCCAGCATGCGGTGCTGCCGACCCGTCTTCCGATCGACGAGTTTTATGCGGAACTGGTTGAAACGCAACGGGTAATGTTCACCAAGCACCTGGGCTGGGCCGCCATACGCGATGTGACCAAGATTATCGGCGGCCATTTAATACGCGGCCAGACTAATTTTGTCAGCAACCTCTTCAAGTTCGACAAAGTCTTCAATCCTGCGCTTCAGTTAGAAGACCACCGCATGCCGGTCAAATACCAAATGCGGCCCCCGGTTCGCGATCGGCAATTTACCAATGCGAAGGCTCTTTCCAGATCTCTTTATATTCATCAGCCTTTGGGCCGCGCCGGCCGGCAGTTGGATGACGAAACCGAGCAGTTTGTCGACAGGGGCAGGGGAGCGTAATCCGGAAGGGACAGCGGCGCGCATATCAGGACATCTTGATTCTGCCTCTTGCCGCGAGAAGGCAAATGGCGGATTTCGGGAAACCATTGTTGATGTTGAAGGCCACTTATTCTGTGATCAGCTCGGCAAATATCGGCAGTCGTAAAGTGAGAAAACGCGCGCCGATCCGCAGCCTTTTTCAGAACTGTATTGACAACATGCCGTGCCTGGCTTTTTGATTCTGATTTTAACTCTTATCTCTGGCTACAGCTTTACTGTTTTTATCGATCAGCATTTGGATGACACTGTCAATCGAGCCTGATTGCGCAATTTCCTGGTTAAAAGACGCACGATAGTTGGTTACCAGGCTGACGCCTGCAATGATGATGTCATAGACTTTCCACTCGCCTTGTTTATTCAGCAGCATGCGATAGTTGACATCAACAGGCTGCTTCCCAGGTTGATGGACCACGGTCTTTACAATGGTCCTGCCGTCGTCTCTATCATCGTTATAAGGGTTATAGGTAATGGTCCAGTCTTTATAGTCCATGAATGCCCTGGTGTAAGTGCGCACCAGCAAGGTTTGAAATTCTTTTATGAAGCGCTGTCTTTGTTCAGGGGTGGCTTTGTGTATATTTTTGCCTAATACCAGTTGCGACACTCTGGTCATATCGGCGAATTTGGCCACGATCCCGTCGACAAATTGGACCGACTTATTAAAGTCGTTTTGATAGGCGGGTTGTTTTAATGTCTGTTTTATTTGTTCCGAGCTGTCTTCAATGATCTGCTGGGCCTGGGCTGAGTCCTCGGCGGCGAGCGCAACAGGGGGCAGGATGATAAAGCTGAAGAAAGGTATCAGTAGTAACAATAGTTGCCTGTGAAACATGGAAATCTCCAGAAAAGATAGTAGAGCTGGTTAAAAAATTGGCCAGCTTCATGATCTGATTTCGGAATTACATTAATCAGAACCGACAAGCCTCCCTATAATTTGTAAATTTAAAGCAAAGCCCACTCAGACTTCAACCGGTAACAACATTAATACCCTTGTCTGTTACGGATATGTTCCTGTTTCTATCCCGCGTTAATTCAAAATACACATCTGAATGACTAATAAGAGTAGTCATTGGCCTATTTTTATCCAGCTACACGTAGCCCTAAAAATAGGCAATTTATAAGTATCGCCATGCTTATTGGTCAGCGGGGCGCTTTTCAAAACCGGTATGAATTTGTTAAAGCCGATGTCAGTAAAGAGTCGAGAGCGTGAAAAGACGCAAAATTTTAAATTTTCGCAACAACCTGATTTATATTGGAAGAAGACGCCATAGAAGGGAAAACTGAGTCAGTTGTTTCAGATGTAAAAATCTGAAACAACTGACAACCGCGCACTCCTAAAGCACGGCCTTATTTTTCTATCGTTCTTCTGGTTTATCCCCTGGTATGTCTTTTCTATCAGGTTGCGCATTGGGAGTAGACGTTTCGGGAGCGTTCGGGTCGATAATCCGCTTTGGCGTCGGCGTAGGTTTGGCCTTCTCCATTTTTTCTTTTGTCCAGTAAGATTCGATAGCTTTTGAATCATCCCTTGTCTTCGTTTTGTCGGTTTCTGTCACCCTGCGTTGATCCGTATCGGTTTGCGTTTGTCCACAGCTTGTCATCAAAATTAGCCATAAACCCAGCACAAGCTTCCATTTTGAATAATGCATGATATAACCTCCAGCTTTAAGTGAGCCAAGGCTTAAGTTGCTTGACTCCATTGCCTTAAAGGCTTCGGCTAAAGCTAATGATGCCAATTCGCTTTAAGGGTTGTTGTTGGAATGCGCAAAACATGCGGCTATGATATCTTCGGATTCGTCATTATCAGATGTAGTGTTTCTAAACGGAGGCGAGCTCATTTCCTGCCAGAATAATCCACTTGTAGTGGTAGGGGGCGTGTTGCA
>CAYPJI010000074.1:0-2478 GCA_964411045.1 uncultured Methylobacter sp.
AGGGTTCAACAATATTTGGGTATCTCCCCGGAATCCAATAAGAGCCTAAAAAAATAGTTAGACATAAAATAAATACACTCGAAACTCTCGGGAACAGTCTTGTTGATCGCGACGATCTTAGCCTATTATAATCCCATAAAATATCAATAGTCGGCTGTCAGGCCGTTATTTCATTGTTTTCGGAACCAATCCTGCCTCACTCAGTCTCATCGCCATGAAATTTAAACCATCCGCTCTAGCGCTGGCTTTGGGCCTTGCCCTGTTCCCTGCTGCACAGCAGGCTGTTGAAATTGATAAGATTGAATTGCCCGACATGGGCGATTCCTCGGGCGCACTGATAACTCCGGCGCAGGAACAGGAACTCGGCGCCGCTTTTTTCAGAAGCCTGCACAGCCAGGTTTCCATCAGCCGAGATGCCGAAATCCAGCAGTATATTGACTCTATCGGCCAAAGGCTCGCAACCAACAGTGATACTCCGGGTTATCCTTTCCACTTCTTTGTCGTCATGGAAAATCAGATCAACGCCTTTGCGGGTCCCGGCGGTTATATCGGCGTAAATTCCGCGCTCATTCTGACAACTGAAGCCGAAAGCGAGCTGGCTTCGGTCATGGCGCACGAGGTTGCTCACGTAACCCAGCGTCATCTATACCGTGCCTTTGAAGCCGCCAGCCGTTTGTCGCTTCCCACGGCCGCCGCTACCCTGGCCGCTATTTTGTTAGGCACACAATCGCCAGCGGCCGCACAAGCCGCACTCATGGCCATACAGGCCGGCAGTGTTCAGTTTCAAATTGACTTTACACGCGAACATGAAGCGGAAGCCGATCGCGTCGGCATGCAAACATTAGCGGGATCGCAGTATGACCCGCGCAGCATGCCCACTTTCTTTGAACGTCTGCAGCAATCCACCCGCTATTATGGGCAGGATGTTCCGGAGTTTCTAAGAACACACCCGGTTACCGCTTCGCGTATTTCCGATACCCGCGGCCGGGCGGAAACCTATCCTTATAAACAATACCCCGACTCGCTCGGCTATCAGCTGGTCAAAGCCAAGCTGCGCGTAATAACCGCAACCGATACTGCCGATGCCGTCAAATATTTTCAATCACGCTTGACGCAGGGCACCGAAGAGCAGCGCACCGTTTCCCGTTACGGCATGGGCTTGGCTCAGCTTCATGCGCAAAAATTCAAGGAAGCCGAAGCCATCTTTCGACAACTGGCCCAAGAACATCCTGAACAGGCCCAATACGCGGCAGCGCTGGCCCGTACGCGGCTTGAAGCAAAGCATTATCCTGAAGCCCTTGCCCTCTATCAAAAAGCGGTTAAACAATTTCCTGACAATGATGCTGTCAAGCTTGAATATATAACGTCTCTGTTGAAAGCGGGCAACCCCGAAGCGGCCCGCAAAAATCTAATGGCGTTGAATCCTAAAATCCAGCAGCAGCCGATGTATATGCAGTTCCTGGCGCAAACCTACAGCGATTTAAACCAACCGGCCGAATCGCATCGCTATCTTGCCGAATACTACTATGTGACAGGGCAAACCAGAGACGCCATCCTGCAGATCAAATTGGCCCAGAAATCAAAAGACCTTAATTTTTATCTGTCCTCCATTCTTAAGGAGCGGCTCAATTTCTTTCTGAACGAGGAAGAAGAAGCCCGGCGTGACCGGTAAAAATTTTACATTGACTGGAAAAAGGCAATCACGCATATCCTTAACGCTTGCTTAATTGACTGCAATCTTTGCCAGCCATTTCTTACATTAGAAATCGCTAAAACTCCATAACATAATGTATCTATTAACTATTTTCGAGCCGATACTATTTAACTTAAAAAATCATTTTTTTTGATGGACACCACTGTTTTTTTTGATATAGAATCTCTACCAGCTTAACGGAGTGAGCCCGGTTTAACGGCCGGTTAAGAGGAGGATAAGCCTTTCAGGCTATTGATAACAATAATAAATTAAGTAATTCTGCTTGAGTTAAGTTGTACAGAGGATCACAGAGTACAACAAGAATAATAAAAATAATAACACTCAGTACGCCCGCTCCATGCGGGCTTTTTATTGCCTGCAATTTATACAAACTTGTTTCAGATTTTCGAGCGTCCCTGCTCAATCCGGAACTTTACATGCTCAAGCGCACGCCGATCCATCCGGCCCTTGGCGCCCCGGGCGAAACAAAGCGGCCGCTATCGAAAGCATCGCCCAATACTTCATCCGCTTCTCCATAAACACCGAAAGACGCGTAGTCTTTATCGAAAATATTATCTACTCTGCCAAATAAGGCCAGATGTTTGTTGACTTTATATTCCGCCTTCGCATTAAACAACCAGTAGCCGGCCAGCTTCGGAGTCGTATTGGCCTCGTCACCTCTAAAGAACTGATCACCACTGTACAGGCCATCTATACCCAACGAGAAACGTTTCCATAGATCGACACCGATCGACGCCTTGAAGATATGCTCGGGCATGCCTGGA
>CAYPJI010000074.1:2488-9326 GCA_964411045.1 uncultured Methylobacter sp.
ATTCTATTGCCGCGCGTTACTTGAGCCGGCTCGTCTTCATCCAAGGGGCTTTGAATCGTAAAGCCATCCATAAAACGCGCATTCAAATAGGTATAATTGGCCGCAAAATGCCAATCGTCAATACCACTGAACAATTGCGCATAGTTGAGCGTAGTGCCGGCTTCTATGCCGTAACGGCGGGTTTGCCCGACGTTGCTGAAAAATCCTTCGCTGATGCTGTCGCCGCCACGGTTAAAGATGATGTCATCATGATTCACCGTATGGAAATAGCCCAGATTCCACTTCATATCGCCTTTTTCCAGGAATTTGTCAAAATTGCCGCGGAAACCGCCTTCCCAGGTTTTAGCTACCACCTGATCCAACGGCGGATCAGCAACGAACGCATTCGGCAACCGGCAGGGATCATCCTCATCGGCGCAGCTTAACTCCATCGGCGTCGGCGCCCGTGAAGATTCGCTATAGCTGCCGTACATGCCGACGTTATCGATAATCTGATAAGTAAAGCCTGCCGATGGATTGAAACGCTCGAAACTATGCTTGCCGCTTAACTTGTCCTCGCCGTCGATGAACTGGTTGGCCATGGTGATGCTGACATGGTTATAGCGGCCGGCCAATGTGACGGCCAGATCGTCGGTTACCGAGAACGTATCGCTCAGATAAAAGCCATAGGTTTCCGTATTGGTATTCAGGCGCACCCTGGCGTCTCTGACCAGAATGCCGCTGCCTATGGTGCCGCGGTCATCAGTCAGGCGCCCGAGTTCGGTATCGGAGCCAAAATGCACATCGGCATAATCATAGCTGGCGCCGACTGTCAGATTGTTTTCATGCTCGAACCAGTCCTGCTTGAACATCGATTGCAAAGTGCCGCCCCGGCTGCGCATATTGGTTGCGCTGGTATTGTTGGTCGCACCTTCCACGCTGTCGTCTTCAAGCACCTGGTTGCCGTTGATATCGACAACCGGAAATTCGCCTGACTCATCGCACAAAAAGCCGCTCTCGTCTTCACAGCCATCAAAATCGCTGTCATCGCCGTTAAAGGTTCTGATCCGGTTCTGACGGAAATAGGCATTACCGCTTACTTCAATGTCATCGGTCAGGTCATAACTGCCGGACAGTTCGGAAAAGAACATGCGCGTAATGGTTTGGTCAGGATGCGTAAATACGGCCTTTCTGCCCAGACCCAGCAGTTGTTCAGGCGCTGCGCCATTGCCCTTCATATCGTTATCGTTGGCGGCCAGCGTTAAATCCAGTTCTCCGCGGTCGTTCTGCCAACTCAAAGTGCCCAGAACCTGCTTGGCGCGCGTCGGCGAGAAGTCGCGCCAGCCCTGTTCGCCGAAATTGTGCACGTCGAGGAAATAGCCCCAGGTGCCGTTATTGGCGCCGCTGGTTAATTCTTCCGAATGCCGGTCCCATGAACCGCCGTAAACTTCAAACTGATGGCCAGGCGCCGAAAAACCGGTTTTGGTCTTGAGCGCTATGGCGCCGCCAAGCGTGTTCAAGCCATACATCGGATTGGACCCCGGCACCAATGCCATCGTGTCGATCGCGCCTTTAGGAATCAAATCCCAGTTGACCGTATCGCCGAAAGGTTCGTTAAATCTGACTCCGTTCACATAGGTCGACAAGCCTTGCGGCAATCCCAGCAATGGCGAAGCGACAAAGCCGCGGTAATATATATCAGGCTGCAACGGGTTGTTCTGCGCTTCATTGACATGTACGCTGCCCAGATAGCGGTTGATATATTCATTCAGAGACAGACTCTGCGCCTTCTCCAACTGCTTGGACGTCACTGTCTGAATATTGGCCGGTATCTTGGCGGCATCAACGCCACTGCCCGGCAATGGCGTAACGCCTACGACATCGATGGTTTCCAGCGTAACTTTTGATTGATCTTCCGCCATAACGGCAGACAGCGAAGACAGGCTGAAAAGCCCGATCGCTCCATAAACAAGATTTTTTTTCATTATCCCCCCAAGCTTACAAAACCGGTCATAGTAGCTAAATCAACAGGAAGGACATAGACATAACAACAAAAAAGGAAAAATTCCTATATTCGAGCAATTAAATTACCATGCGGGAGATATAGGCTTATTGAATTACTTAGGTTTTTATAACCATACAACAGCAGGGTATTTAGCTATAATGCCTGGCACAATAACTATAACCATTCAGATCAACTGAGGCAGGCCGCTTATGACAATCACTGTAAATACTGTCAATAAAATGCAGCGCTACTTTGAACACCAAATAGTCCGCGTAAAATCCAGCCAGAACTACCAAAAACTGCTGGCCATGCCTCCATTGAAGCGCTGGAGCGTTGTAGCCGGACTATTTTTATTGTCGCAGATAGCCCTGTTCGGCGCTTTATATCTGATTTTCGGAAAAACCGTTGTGATTGGCTTTTTCGCCAGCATTCTGGCTGGACTGGCGACTGGCATCGGCGCCCTGCCCGCCCTGTACTTTAAAAACATTTCAGTCAACCTGTTCAATGGCATGCTCGGCGCAGCGGCCGGCGTGATGCTCGCGGCGACGGCCTTTTCCCTGCTGGTTCCCGGCATGGCTTATGGCAACGAAATCTGGCCCGGCAACGGCATTTACGTCGTTTCCATCGGCATGCTGATTGGCGGGCTGTTTCTGCATTACGCCGATCGCCAGCTGCCCCATGTTCATTTTGAGACCATATCCGATACGCAACTGGCTTCGTTAAAAAAAATCTGGCTGTTCATCATCGCCATTACGATTCACAACTTTCCTGAAGGCATGTCAGTCGGCGTCAGCTTTGCCTCAGGCGAAATCAAAAACGGTGTGATTCTGGCTATCGCTGTCGCCCTGCAAAATATTCCTGAAGGCCTGGCCGTTGCCCTGCCGCTGGTGGGCCTCGGTTATAACCGCTGGAAAGCCATAGGCATCGCCACTGCCACAGGTCTGGTTGAACCCGTGGGCGGCTTGCTGGGCATCACCATGGTCACGCTGTTCGAATCGGTACTGCCGGTCGCCATGGGATTTGCTGCCGGCGCTATGCTGTTTGTCATCAGCGAGGAGATCATTCCTGAAACGCATTCCGGCGGCCGTTCGCGTTATGCCACTTTCGCCCTCATGATCGGCTTTATCATCATGATGGTTCTGGATAACCTGCTGGGCTGACAAAGATCCCTAACTGCCAATACAAACCAAACACATATACCGGCTGCCCGCCGCATCTGCCGGTGGGACGGCCGTTTGCCTTTCGTACTGTTTACAGAGACAAATAATGGGTGAGCTGCAAAATTTCTTTCAAAACTATCTACAACACTTTTTATCTCTACTGACTTCCGGCAACTTGGCTGAAATATCAGCCACGGCCGCAACCAGCTATGCGCTGATTGCAGCGGCTGAAATCGGCGATAAAAGCCAGCTGGTTTGCATGACGCTGGCGTCAAGGCATCGAGGGCTGCCGGTCATGCTCGGCGCCATTGCCGCCTTCGCTTTCTTAAACACACTGGCCGTGGTTTTCGGTGTCGCTATCGCCGCCTGGCTGCCTGAGTATGTCGTTGCGGCCACCGTCGCTTTCTTGTTTGCTGCCTTCGGCATTCATGCATTACGGATAGAAGAGGAGGATGAAGATGAGGAAGTCAAGGAAAAAAGCGGCCACGGTATTTTCTTTACCACGTTTCTGCTGATTACAGTGGCTGAATTCGGCGATAAAACGCAGCTGGCTGTCGTCGCTTTAAGCAGTACCGCCTCTCCTGTCGCTGTCTGGCTGGGTTCTACAGCCGCCCTCGCCTCAACATCGGCCTTGGGCATTCTGGCCGGACGCACTATCCTGCAGAAATTCCCGTTAACTCTGCTGCACAAAATCAGCGGCGCAATTTTTCTGATATTGGCTGTCCTTGCCGGCTACAGAGCTTATATAGATTATATGGGTTAATAATGTAATCTTTTTAGAGAATAATGACCTGAACATCCGTCGATTAATCTATTAAGACTTTCAAAAAACTCCTTGAACTGATAGGGCACTTGAGCGAGCGGGCGGTGTCTGAGAGGTATGAAAAAGAAGCCTATTGAGTTGCCTGCATTACTGCAAGCAGCAGTTGGTGATCCCGATCAATTCCACATTGACGCTCTATCTTCATCCGGCGCAATCATATGCCTGTGTTTTTCCAGATTAAGTCCTATTCAAGGACTACCCCATCGGCCCGTCATACCGTTCATCCCTTAGAACAGCGCTTACAGGAGGATTGTCCGGCCCAACAATTCCGAAATGCTTCGCTAATCATGCGGCTTGCTTAACTTTTAGCGTAAGTCTCTAATTTCGTTTCAAAAATTGAGACTGATAAATAGAGGAGAAAGAAAATGAAAAAATCGTTTTCACTATATATGATGGCCTGTCTGCTTTTTGTCTCAGCCGGTGTGGATTCCGCACCATCCATGAAAATCTATGGCATCGGCGGAGGAACCGGCAGTCAAATCGACCTCTTGAAGGATGCTGATAATGCTAAAGCGAAGCCGGAGATCACGGTTAAAGGCTCGAATGGGGCGGCATGCATTAATATCGCCGGCCGATGGAATTATTCGGAAAATGGCACTTTTACTTGTCAATCTGAAGGAGATGCCTTTACTGACCCTATAAGCGACACCGGAACATTTGACATTCTGCAGAATGGCTGCAATATCAGCTACATGGGACCAGGCCCCGATGCAATCAAAAGAACCGGCCAGATAAATGGCAACATGGTCACTCTTTCCGGGGTACTTGTTGTTCCCGGAACCGGCGTAGCGCTTTCTGAAAATAGCTTTAACGCGACAGGCGCAGTAAACACTCCAGATGAGTTTACTTTAAGTGGTACGGGCCAAATTAGAGGCACGGACTCCGGCGTACCCTTTTCGTGTGCATTAAACTCGATCGGTAAATTTACGCGGGATTCCGTTTTACGCAATCGAATAGAGTGTCTGCTGAATTGGGCGGAAAATAATTACCCAGACTTATTTTCTCCGGCTGGAGCAACCTCGCAATTTCAACCGCCGTATACTTATCGCCATTATAACCAGACAAACTCTTATGCAGGAGTTTCAGCCGACAACAACCATGTTTATTATCTGGGTCCTGATGGTGTTTTAGTCGATGTGGGTGATTTAGCGGGCTGGTTGACCAGGGCGTCGTGCCAATGATGCTGTGCCGGTTCGGGAGCGCATGTCCCTGTGCTTATGCTCCGGCCAGGCCGGGCAGAGGACTGATCGCTGGACTTTCGATTCCTAAAAATGGTCAATTGATTACCAGATCGATAAATATCCACAACTGCCTCGCAGGCCTACCGGATACATAGTGCAGGAGCCGCAGCATGATGAAAGAATTATCTCTATCGAAAGTCTATCAGTTGATCGAGCCGGGGCCCGTGGTACTGCTGATGACTGCAGGCAATGACAGGGCTAATGTGATGGTCATGCCCTGGCACATGATGGTCGAGTTCGAACCGCCTCTGGCGGCCGAATGCTTCGCCAATCTTGAATGCAAGGTAACTGATACGAGCCTCATGAACAAATACAATCTCTTCATTCTTGAAGTACTGAAAGCTTGGATTGATCCAGAAAGCAAAGCGTCAAAAACCATCCATCATCTTGATTATGGCACATTTGTCGTGGATGGCGAGACGATTACGTTAAAGTCGATGATGAGGTAATGTAAAAGACGACTCCCGTTCTCTTCGGCTCAATCCGCCAGATGAGGAAATGATCATGATGTTCAGAAAACTATCAACTGTGCTGATAATCCTTGTTGCTTTCCTGGTTAGCGAAAGTTCCGCGGCCCGTAACGGAGGCGGAGCCCGTGGAGGCGGCTTTGGCGGAATTCAAGGCGGCGGTTTTGGCGGAGGTCGTGGAGGCGGTATCAGTGGAGGCCATGGAGGCGGCTTCAGCGGCGGCTATAGAGGCGGCGGTTTTGGGGGGATCTACAGCGGTGGATTTAGTGGCGGCGACCATCGAGGAGATTATGGTGGAAGCTATAGAGGCGGCGGTTTCAGGGGGATCTACAGCGGCAGATTTAGCGGTGGCTATGGAGATGTTCGCAGAGGCGGTTATATCGGGCCAGGGCATAAAGTATATCCCTCTTATTATTACGGCGGTTGGGGATTTTACGCAGGCTACCCTTTTTTCTGGCCAGACTATTATTGGCCGCCCTATTATTACTGGCCTTACTATTCAACCCCTCCTTATTACTCCTCGGCTGTCACCCCTCCTGTTTACATAGAACAAAGGACTGCACCCAAAGTCCAGCCGCTTGAACCGGACAGCTGGAGCTATTGTTCAAATCCCAAGGGATACTATCCCCATGTGAAAGAATGTCCGTCAGGCTGGGCGAAAATCGATCCTCAGCCTGTCGGGCAAGAACCCGGCTATTGGTATTACTGCACCAGGCCAGCCGGTTATTATCCTTATGTCAGGAATTGCTCAACCAGTTGGCAAAAAATTGTTCCCTAACGGAGGCATGCCCAATGCGACAGATTCTGATAATCCTAATTTCTGTTTTCGTGCTCGGCGCATGCACGACGATGCCAAGCAGCCCGAGTATTTTAGTACTGCCAGGCACTGGTAAAAGCTACGATCAGTTCCATAATGATGATCAGCTGTGCAGGCGGCTTGCCTATAAGCAAATTGACGAATCGCAAAACCGGCCCGATTCCGAAGCGGAAGGCCAACAAGATTACGACATCATTTACATTCAGTGCATGTACAGTCAAAACCATCGGGTTCCCGTGCCGGGAAGGCTGACGTATGGTACTCAGCAGGAATGGCTTGCGCCGCCGCCTCCAAATTTGCCTGCTCCGCGGCAGACAACCAAACCCAAGCCATCCGGCAGCGACTA
>CAYPJI010000075.1:0-5878 GCA_964411045.1 uncultured Methylobacter sp.
CGAGTAGAAATTTCAATCGTTAGGAGGCAGCAATGAAGTTCAATTTATCCAGGCCAGCCGGGCTCACGCAATCGATACTTTTAATTTCGGCCTTTGCGCTCCTGTTTGCTTCATGTTCCACTTTGGAGCCTAAACGGGAGGCTATGTCGGAGGAAGAGATTTGCACTCAACTGCACGGAATAATAGAAGCGCATCCTGATGAGTTTGCCGATTATAAGAAAAACAAGCGGTTCACCAGAAGAATGACCATCTGGGATGCGACAGTATCGTTTCCTGAGGCCGATGACTGTCAGGTCTGGGAGTGGAGCGGCGGCCTGGACAATTACTTTTGTGAGTGGAAAGCCGATGACATGAATGGAGCGAAGGCCGATTTTCAGAAAGCTGAAGGGATCTTGAAACGGTGTTTGGGACCGCAATGGACCCATCAGACAAATACGACGACTTCCGGCGGTGAACACGCCCGATTCAGTAAAGAAGGATTCAAGACCATTGTCTCAATTCGTTATTTTAAAGATGAATATTGGCAGACTGCTTTATACATCGGCGATAAAAGTAATGTGAATACCCCGCTCCAATAAAGTTTATCGCTCAGCCGGCATGTACCGCATTTACCCAAGACCAAATAGTTCGGACGGGGCATGTTGTCCCGTCCGGCTATAGACTATTTGGAACCGAGTCAAACAGTCGCCGCGCCAATGATGCTTCATCAGCCCCTGTCACCCGTGACTAAAGCGCACCCGCTCTTCGGCAGGACGCCCCAGCGCTTTCGCAAACCAGGGCGGCGGCGCATCAAACACTTTCTGGAATTCCTTCAGCTTATCGGCCGCTTCGATGACATCGGGCACCTTGATCGGATAGATGTCGGCGCGGATGACTTTCGCGGCCGCAGGCCCGCCTATCGACTGCACGAACAGGACATGGCAATCCTTGATCAGATTGGCGCGAAACAGATTTTTGTCGTCGGCGCCGTCGGCTTCGATGGTTGAACGGACATCGACCAGCCTGCAGTCGGTGCGCGACAACTGGTAAACCAGGAAACGGATGCAGGAGCCGAAATGCCCATTGAGCAGCGAACCGCTGTTCGAACCTATGGCGACGCGGATCGATTCGGGCATGTCGCCGTCCTTGTAGGGCTGGATGGCCGGCAGGCCTTCATCTTCCAGTTCATCGCCCCACAGGTAGCGTACCGCCAATTTGATGTTTTCAAGGCCGATGCCGATATCCTCGCCGTCTTCCTCGCCGTCGAGGCTGCCGATGCCGGTTTTGAGGTTGGTGACGGTGATCGATTTCAGCTTTTCATCACTCAGCGGCGAGCCTACACGCTCATGCAGAATGTTCAGCAATTTCGGCACGCCGATGCCGGGCAGGACGCGGGTCGCCAGGGCGATGCGCAGGGCTAGTTCACGAGGTAAGGGGTGCATATTAAACTCCTGGTCATTGTGTGCTTTGGGGTTGGGAGGAGGTAAGTAATAATTTCAGTATTTTTCTGGTCGATGCCAGATCCTGCGCAGTGAAATCGTCATGAATTTTCAAAGCGGGATTCGCGCCGGCCGCCAGCAGCCGTTCAACGACCTGCTCCCGGCCGCTGGAAGCGGCAAAGATCAAGGCGGTGGCGCCCGAATCGGGGTTTTGATAATCGATGTCGATGCCGGCATCGAGCAGGGCATCGATACAGGCAATGTCCTGCGCGCAGCAGGCGGCCCATAAGGCGTTATTGCCGTACTGGTCGGTGATATTTAAATCGGCGCCGTGCCCGAGCAGGTATTCGACGATGTCGCTGCGGCCCTGCTGGCAGGCTAAAATCAATGGATGCACGCCGGCTTCGTTCTGTTTGGCGGAAGCGCAATGGCTCCGCAGCCAGCCCGTGATTTCAGACTGCATCGGTGGCATCCTTGCGGCTTTCCTGCCAGCCGGCATAGCCGCCTTGCAGGCTGTAGACAGCCTTGAAGCCGAAGTCAGCGAAGAATTCAGCCAGGTGTTCGCTGGCATGGCCGTAATAGCAGTAAATCAACAGACTGCGCTGCTTGTCGCCGCGCTTGACCAGCGATTCCTTCAGACCCTCGTGCATATGCAGCGCATTCTCCAGATGCCCGGCCTTGTAATCTTGCAGGCCACGGCAATCCAGAATCAGTGGCTGGGATTCCTTGATCAGTTTTTCAGATTCGGCAGCGGAGATTTTTTTGTATTTCATCGTTATGTAATGACTGGGGCAGTCACTCCTCGCAAAGATACGGCTGTTTGTAGTAAAGCTGACAATTTGACCGTGTTTTTCGCGCCCGTGGAAAAACCTTGCTAAATGTTTTCAATCGCTTAGCCGGCGTCAGCAGGTTCTGTTGATTAATCATGCAAAACGTTTGCCAGTTTTGTATTGCAATCTGATGCAGGCTGTCTTTCGGGCAAAAAAAAGCGCCTTATCAAAAAGATAAGACGCCGAGCTCTGCTTCATGGGCAAATGAGAAGGATGATGAGAGAGGTACACTTACGAACAGCAGCACTAATCGCGCCAGATTAAAAATTCCTGTTTACTCAATGGCTTGTTACAGTTGTGGTTAATGTTCAAGCCCCTTTTTGCACCAAAATCGGCTGTAAGCTATCCAATTTGGTGCGTCTGAAACTGGCTAGACCGCTCCGACCGCCGCTTCCTTGACCACAACAATGGTATTTTTTTCGGCTTCTTCAAAAGCAACGATCTCGGTATTCGGCTTATAGGCTTTTGCCTCTCTGTAAGCCGTCGCAACCTTGTCTTCGGCGGATTGGCCTTTCAAATCGTTTTTCTCTATATACAGTTCTTCAAGCAGTTCATTCCAGACCAGGCCTTGTTTGTATGGGATGAGTTTATAAGTCACGCCTTCCAGCACCACTTGCATGCCTTTGCCGATATTCTCGACATAAATCAGGGCAATGCAGTTTTCGGCCAGGTCGTTTTTGTATTTTTCGACCAGCACGGGCAACTGGTTTAGTTCCGGCAGCAGGCCGTTGATGAATTTGATTTTGTCGTTTTCAATCAGCAGGGCGGAATGAATCAAAAGTGATTCGGGCGGGTTGCGGTCGTTTGCATTTGCAATGCCTTCGCGCAATTTGCCTTCCTTCAAAACCAGATCGCCACGATAAGCGTAGACGCCGGCATCGCTGGTCTGGCCGTTTACCAGTGTGACCGTCAGTAATCCTTTCGCTTGATAAGTGTCGAGTAGCATTGTTTTTTCTCCAGAACTTTTAATATAGATAGTGGCTTTGTTTGGGATTCCCCTTTTATCTGGAAAAAAGCAAAATGCTTGCCAACATCGACGGGTGTTGTAAAAAACACAGGCAGAAAGCCGTCAAAGCCAGTATTCATACCGGATACAAGGCTTTTTTTCATTGAAAAATCGGTTGAACAAAATCAAGGAAAAACCGCTCAAAGGCGTAACAGTAGCGGTTTTTTGAAGTAATGCGGACAAGATAATGTCGGTAATCTTACAAAAATACCGATTGGGGGTTTAACAGGCTGTTAGTGTCTAAAAATAGCCTGTATTTGTTGTATTTAAGCTGTGAAAAGGAGACATGACCATGTGGTTACTATTCCTGACACTGATTTTGTTCGTGATTCTTATCAAGGTAGAAAGAAATATGCCTTTCCTCAAGGATCCTCCTCGTAAAGTCCTTGAATCTTACAGGACCAACTTCAAGCTGTTCATGTTCAATGAAATAGCCCTGGCGATACTGTCCGTCGAATCGATCTATCTATTAGTCGATAAATTCTCCGGTTACGGGCTGCTGAGCGGCATGGCCGACGGTCCGGTCAAATACCTGCTGGCTTTTGCGCTGATGGATCTGACGCTTTATTTATGGCATCGCTCCGAGCACACTTTCAAATTCCTCTGGGGGTTTCATCAGATCCATCATAGCGACGCCTGCGTCAACGTCACGACGGCCGTACGCTTCCATACCCTGGCTCTGATACTGGTTGTCGCGGTCAAGGCGCTGTTTTTTATCTTGATGGGGCTGAGTTCTGTGCTTGTTCTGTATTTTGAAAGCATTACGACCGCGTTCGTCATTCTCCAGCATGCCAATCTCGTATTTCCCTATGAACGATACATCGGGAAAATCTTTATCGTGCCGCATTTACACAGGCTTCACCATTCCCGGGCGCTAAGTCAGCGCGACAAAAACTTCGGCGTGGTTTTCTCTTTTTGGGACAGGATTTTTGCCACGCATCTGGATGCCGTGCCTGAAGGAATCGGCCTGCCGCTCATGGAGCGCCCCAGTTTTGTGCAATTGCTGAAAATGGGCTTTGTAAATGCCGCGGATGGAATTGGCGACTTTTTTCGCACAACCAGAAGGACCTATAGTGCGCTCAACCAGTTTTTGCACTTTAACAATTAGTGAATATGATGAATAATTGGCGCGGCCAATTGAAAGATTATGAATTAATGATAAAAAAGTTATGTTCAGTTTTTACATTTAAATACTTGTTATTTATATGTGCATTGCTGCCGTTTTTACTAATGGCAGGCGATATCATTACCGACAATCTCGGGGCGAATCCGATAGAGGAGCTGTTGAACCGAAGCGGTTTATGGACCCTGCGTTTCCTGCTGATTACCTTGGCGATCAGCCCTTTAAGGCTGCTCTTCAAGAAATGGCCGATCATGAAATACCGGCGCATGCTGGGCCTTTTCGTTTTCTTTTATGCCACCGTCCATTTATTGGTATTCCTGGTCTTTGATCACTCCCTCAACGGCACCGATATCGTCGAGGCGATTACCATAAGCCCGGCCGTTCAGATAGGTCTGATTGTCTATCTGATCTTGATTCCCCTGGCCGTTACCTCGACCAATGACATGATGCGCCGGTTGGGCAAGCGCTGGGCGAAGCTGCACAATTTTGTCCATACCGCCGCCTTGCTGAGCATCGCGCATTTCGCCTTCAGCGAAAAAGTCGATATTTCCATTCCGCTGTATTACGGCGCCTTTCTGATTTTTCTTCAGTTGACCCGCATCGTACTTAACAAGCGTAAGCAGATTGCCTTGCTCAAGCGTCCGCATTTGCAGCACGACGGCGAATTTGAGGCTTAAAAGTCCCGCCAACACATCCCTGCCGATAATCCTTACCTGATCCGCCGATGATTACTGTACGAACCGCCACGTCTGCCGATGTTGAACAAATGGCAGAGCTTTTGAAAGAGCTGTTTGCCATCGAAGCCGATTTTGTTTTTGACCGGGACAAGCAGGTCCGCGGACTCAGGCAATTGCTGGAAAGCGGCAAGGATCGTGTTTTCGTTGCCGAATCAGGTGGGCGCGCGGTGGGCATGTGCAGCGTGCAGACCTTGATTTCCACGGCCGAAGGCGGTCCGGTGGGACTGCTCGAGGATCTGATCGTTACGGCGGCGTTTCGCCGTCAGGGCATCGGCGAAAAATTGCTGGCCGCGGCCATTGACTGGGCGGAAAGACAGGGCTTCAAGCGCTTGCAATTGCTGGCGGACAAAAACAATCTGCCGGCTTTGAAGTTTTATGAAAAACAGGCATGGCGCCAGACGCAGCTGATTTGTCTGAGAAAGTGTTAGTACGGTAGGCTGGGTTGCTAAACCCAGCATTTTGGAGCCATTAATGCCGGGTTTCCGCTAAAGCTCCAACCCAGCCTACGGGGTAGCCATGAAATGGATTGATGCCTTTGCAAGAGCCTTTACATCTTTAACCCGTTTCCTGAAGCAATCGCCCAATCAATTCCACTGGATGCACGACCGCCACCGGCGGCACCAGTTTGCTTGCTTGGGCCGCCAGATGCAGGGCGCAGCCGATATTGGAAGTAACCAGCAGATCCGCGCCGCTGATGTGCAGCTGCTCGATTTTCTCGGCGCCGAGCGGACCGGCGATGTGCGGATGGGTCAGCCTGTGCACGC
>CAYPJI010000075.1:5897-9069 GCA_964411045.1 uncultured Methylobacter sp.
TTGATGGCCGGGATGCGCACCAGCAATTCGTAAACGGCCTGCTGGTTTTTCAGCGTGTTGCGCTGGCTGCACGGTTCGTGCACGGCGACGATTTTGCGGCAGGCTTGAAGCGGCAGGTTGTCGGGCCAGTGCAGATTGATGAAATGGCTGACATCGAACAGCCGCTCCCTGAAAAAGTCGAGCTCCTCGTCGTCGAAATCATCAATGGCCAGTTGCCCGTATTCGCTCAGCATCAGGCCGCAGGCGCTGGCCGTGTAGACGACGGCGTCGACAGCCAGTGGGTTGAATACGCCGACATTGCGCCAGGCGAGCTGGGCCGCCGTTCCGGCGCGGCCGCGGTGCTGGTGTATGGCGCCGCAGCAGCCTTGCTGGCCGGGAACGATCACATCAAAGCCGATCCGGTTCAGGACGCGTATGGCGGCCGCCGCCGTGGCCCTGTCGAAGCTTTCGGCGATGCAGCCGGTAAACAGCGCCACGCTGCCGCGCCTTTCGACGGTCGCCAGATAAAACGGCTCCAGCGGTGTGGCATCGATGCCCGGCGGCAGCAAAGCTTCATAAGATTGCAGTTTCAGAATGGATAACAGGCCGGATCGGCGCAACAGGGTTTGCAGGCCCGAGCGCTGATAAAAGCCGAGCATTTTGCTTGAGAAGCGCAGCCGGGGCTTGTGTTCGATCAGCGCCAGCGACAGTTTTTCAATAAGGCCGGCCAGGCGGGATGGCTCAGCCATTTCAGCGAGCTTTTGCCGGCTCTGGTCGAGCAGCTGGCCGTAAGCCATCTTGCTGGGGCAGACAGTCTCGCAGGCCCGGCATTGCAGGCAGTTGTTCAGATGCGCCAGTTCTTCCCCGGAAGGCACGCCGGACTGGTTAAGAATCCTGTCGATCGTGCGGATGCGCCGGCGCGGCGTTTCCTCATCGATGCGATTGAGCCTGAAGGTCGGACAGTGGCTGACGCACAGGCCGCAGCGCATGCAGTCCGACGCTTCCGGAATGTACAGGCCGTTCTGTTCGTAAGCCGTGTCATCGAAAAATTCCAACATGCTCACGACTCCATGATGTAAGCATAGGCGCGGCGCAGCAATTCCATTTCGGCCGTCGGCTGGCTTCTTAACTGGGTCAAAGTCCTAAACCTGCAGCCTTTGCTTTCCACGAGCTGATGCGGCGGGTCCAGCAAGTCGAAGCGAGCCAGGTAAACGGTGACGATGCCTTTCGGCGTCTCAATCCGCTCACGGTAGCCGGCCTCGGCTTTCAGCAAATGAATCGGCAGATCCAGCGCTGCGCCGGCAGCCTGCACGACGGCGGCCGGGTGCGTGCATACCACGTCATGCACCGTTTCTTCCGGCTCCAATGCCGAAGACAGCAGCGGCAAAGGCGAGGGCGCGCAGACGCTGCCAGTGGCATGCTGCACGAACAGGGTCAGGGCGCTGATGGCGCCGTTGTAATAGAGAATAACGCGGTTGTTTGTCATATGGCGGCTAGTGGTGAGCGTCCCAGAGATTCCTGTAACTGCTGTCCATGCGCGAGAGGCGGGCGGTGATTTGGTCGAGCTTATCGAATTCAGGATAACGGCCAGGTCTGCCGGCACCGTACCAGGCTTCCATGGCCTGGGTCAGCTGCTGTTTTTCGGCATAGCACTGGGCGATCTGGGTTTTCAGCCAAGCCATGCTGTTGTCAGGGCTTAGCGCCACGATCCGGTAGCGGGCGCCGTTCTCGAAAATGCGCACGCCGCCGCCTTCGGCCGCCGTCCGGTAAAGGCTGTCCGCATCCGTTACCTCGATGCCGGCCAGGTAGTCGATGCCGAATTCATGGAATTCCGGCAGCCACGGCACGGTCGGCCCCATCAGTACCGTGACGGCAGCGCGGGACAGTTCCGCCAGGCGCGGAAAGGTCTTGTTGATCAAGGAGCTGGCCGTCAGGAACACCCAGTCGGCCTCCGGCAGCAGGAATTCACAGGCCGGATCGGGGTAATCGCCGGTTGCGGTCTGCCGTTCGATAATGCGCAGGTCGATCTGTTCGGCATAGCGCTCGATGCCCGGATAGCGGCCGATCACGACGACCTTTTTGTCCTGCAGCTGCGGCAGGAAATGCTCGAAGACGGCCAGATTGCCCAGGCCCGGGACCGGTTGGAGGCTGAGGCCCGCCGGCAGCTCGCGCGCATTCAGGCTGCAATTGATCGCGGCCATGCCGACGGTGGCTTTGTAAGGTTCCCAGTCGGTGATCCAGCCGGCCAGCTCGCCCAGCGTTCTGCCGGCCAGCGTGCCGGGCCAGGACAGGGTCCGGGTCGGCAGGCCGGGGCTCATGGCCAGGCCCAGAGTCTTGCCGCCGTCCGGCTGCGCCTTGCAGGCCGTCCACACCAAGCCGACGGTCAGTTCGTCCACGCGCGCAGTGCTGGTGGCATAATCCAGCAGCAGTTCATAAATGCGGTTCGGCTTGTTCATTCCGGCATCAACAGTAATTTGGCTTCGGCCGTGATCCTGTCCGCGCTGCCCCAGGCCGTGACGCCCTCGACGAACCACTTGGGTTTGGCCGGGTGCGGCCTGACCACATCGTATTCGGCGTAAAACGTGCCGTCGCTGTTGAATTGCAGGCTGCCGATGCGCCGCTGGCGCGGATCGTGCCAATAGCCGGTCAGGTTGTGTTCGCCCGTGTACGGGTCCTTGACCAGCTTGAAGCAGGCCGTGTCGAACAGAGGGTAGGAGAGGCTGCCGGCCGCGAAGCCGAGCCGGTCGATTTCATGGCCGAGCCGGGTGCATATCGAAGCGCCCAGCTCGCGTTTTGTCTGGATGTGTTCATTCAGTTCCATTGTTGCGCCTCCAGTGCGGCGGCCAGATCCATGATCACCGAGGCGCCGGACTTGTCCTGCGGGTCCAGTTGTTGCAACTGTGACAATATGAGCTGGCCTTCGACCAGATGGCCTTGCCTTAATTTGATGAACGCCAGCGCCTTCAGGGTGTACAGGTAAAACAGCGTGATCTCGTTCGCGTACAGGTCCCACTTTTTCGGCTCCCTGACCAGACGGCGAAAATCGCAAGGAAAGCCACCCTGTCGTGCCGACTCCTCCAGCCCCGACATGGCGATGCGTTCGGCATCGGCCAGGCGCTTTTGATAAAAGTAGAATTTGTACAGGGCGAAATAGGTTTGCAGACAATGGCGATCCATGGTCTGCGCTTGTATA
>CAYPJI010000076.1:0-9062 GCA_964411045.1 uncultured Methylobacter sp.
CCGACGCCGACAACGACATCCCGCTGGTTATCCTGTTTCCCGAAGTCAAGTTTGATCAGGCCAAATTTCTGGCCAAGGTTGATGAAAAAGTCAAAGCGCATGGCTACTGTTCTGTTGTTGTCTCGGAAGGCGTGAAAGGCGCCGACGGCAAGTTTCTGGCCGAGGCAGGCGGCACCGACGCGTTCGGCCATGCCCAATTGGGCGGCGCGGCGCCGGTGGTCGCCAATATTGTCAAAGAGGCATTGGGCTATAAGTATCACTGGGCGGTTGCCGATTATTTGCAAAGAGCCGCGCGCCATATCGCTTCGAAAACCGATGTGGATCAGGCTTATGCCATGGGCAAAGCCGCAGTGGAACTGGCTATCTCAGGCAAGTCGGCGGTCATGCCTACCATCGTCAGGACATCGGACTCGCCTTATCAATGGCACGTAGGCCATGCCGAGCTCAAGGATGTCGCCAACGTTGAGAAAATGATGCCGGCCGAATTTATTTCGGACGACGGGTTCGGCATTACCGAAGCGTGCCGCCGTTATCTGCAGCCATTGATCATTGGCGAAGATTATCCGCCTTATAAAAACGGCCTGCCGGATTATGTGACCATGAAAAAACAGATGATCGCTAAAAAGCTGGCTGACTTTTCCATCTAGCTTGTCCTTGCCTTGTCTTGAAGAGCAAGGAAGCAAGGACATACCGATAACCACGGAAATCGGGCTTTCCGTGGTTATTTGATAAGGGCAGATTATGCTGAACACTATTCCGCTTAACCTGTCGCTCGCACAATGGTGCGTTCTCTCTGCCCTGATCGCGTCTCTCGGCGCAATTTCATACGGCCTGCGTTTCGCCCTGGGTGCATCGCGCTCAGCACTGTCTGGCTTTACGGGTATGAATATTTCGGTCCGCGCCGATGCCTGCACGGCTCAAGCTGCCCGTACGGGCACGTCCCATGCATTTCCGATCGCCATCCGGGGCGACTCCATTACCGGCTTAAAGCCGATGGGCTTACTCTGCAGTAAACTCGACCTCGTAACCGGAAAATTTCCGAATATTGATGACGCCTGTGTCCAGTATCAGATACTGGCCTTTAATGCCATGCAGAACGCCTGCAACTTCGGATTGCGTATCAAGATTGAAGGATTTGACCTTTACCGGATAATTGTCGACCGGATAATGAATATCGACCGCTTGCTCATGCGCCAGAAATTCAATCGCCTGTGAGCCGAAGCGCTCGTTTATCCCGGCCAGTTCCGTTTCGCACACGGCGATCAGTTCATCGCGTTTGGCGGCCAGATCAACCGGCTCGGCATGATTTTTCAACATCTGCTGCCAGCTGGTCTTGTCGCTGACATGCCTGGCGATGGCTATCTCAACCAGGCCGGAAATATAGCGCGACTGCACTTTAAAAATCGGCAAGGCCTGTACTGCGCCCTGATCGATCCAGCGCGTCGGGATCTGACTCTGACGCGTAATGCCCACCTTGATGCCGGAGGAGTTGGCCAGGTAAACGATATGCGGCCGAAAACAAAATTCGGTCGCCCATGCAGGCTCCCTGCAGGTGCCTGCCTCGAAATGGCAGGTTTCCGGCTTCAAAATACACATATCGCATTGCGCCAACGTCGTAAAGCAGGGATAGCAATAACCTTGGCTGAAACTTTTTTTGGTCTGCCGGCCGCAATGCACGCAAAAAATCCTGCCGGTATAGTTAAGTTTGATCGGCTTGCCGATCAGCGGATTCAATGGAATCAGCCGATCCGTTAACGGCAATTCATACCGAACCGGATTGCCCAGTTGAGTATGCATTTTTCTTAATTGTCCCTGCATGCAGGTATTCCTCTAAAAAAGCTGATAACAACTGATATAATGTCATGATTTGATAATCTACTAAAGAGGACAAGCATGTCACTAATGAGCGTTTCGTCTGGAAAAGACCTTCCGGACGATATTAATGTTGTCATTGAAATACCTGCCTACAGCGACCCGGTCAAGTATGAAGTCGATAAAGAGACCGGCGCACTGATGGTTGACCGCTTCATGGGCACGTCGATGCAGTACCCAACCAACTACGGCTATGTTCCGCATAGTCTTTCAGATGACGGTGACCCGGTTGATGTTCTGGTGATTACACCTGCGCCGCTGTTAAGTGGTTGCGTGGTACGCTGCCGTCCTATCGGCGTCCTCAAAATGACTGATGAAGCCGGAGCAGATGCCAAGGTGCTGGCCGTGCCGGTGGAAAAACTGACGCCGTTCTACAACCGTGTCAAGACTTACGAAGACATTCCCGAAAGTAAATTAGCCAAAATCGCGCATTTCTTTGAGCACTACAAAGATCTGGAATCGGGCAAATGGGTCAAAGTTGAAGGCTGGTTTGGCCTGGAAGAAGCTCGGGAAGAAATCATGTCAAGCATAGAACGTTATAAAGCGGCCAAGAAGAAACCGCACTTCTAAACATTGTCATTAGCTATACAGAGGGGGCGGCAGCAGCGCCCCCACAAAGTTTATTCGGTTACCTTTCAGCGCTTATAACCGTCGGTATTCTTCTCGACCCAGCGCTGATCCTCCGACTTTAAAACTTCCTTTTTCCAGAAAGGCGCTTTCGACTTAAGCGCTTCCATAATATACCGGCTCGCATCAAATGCATCGCCCCGATGTGATGTCCAGACCCCCACCAGCACAATGGGCTCATTAGGCAGAATATCCCCCACGCGATGCACGACCAGCGCATCGATAATCGGCCACTGCTGCTGCGCTTCGGCAACGATTTTTTCGAGCTGCTTTTCGGTCATGCCCGGATAATGCTCGAGATTCATGGCTTTGACATCATCGCCTTCATTGAAATCGCGCATTGTGCCGATAAAAATGCTGGTTGCGCCGAATTTGCCGACCATATGCTGCGCCGCGTTTTGATAAGCCTGAACTTCATGCCAGGGATCAAAACCTTTCGCACAAATTTTTACTGTCATTATCAGCCTCCGGTTACCGGCGGAAAAAAAGCCACCTCGTCGCCGTCTTTGACACTACTGTTCCAGTCCACATATTCCATATTGACAGCCGCCAGCAGATTATCCGGCAGCGGCTTGCCGGCGTTGACGCGGCGCCATACATCGCTGACAGTGGCAATGCCCTCAAACTCAAGATCGTCTTCCGAGCGCCCCAGGCTTTCTTTCAAACTGGCGAAATAACGCACTTTAATTGACATAGTCATTCACGCGATCATAAAAAAAATAGATAATAATACTTTGAACCTCGCCGCAGCAAAACTGCTCCGATAATTGCAGAAAGGCATGGATAAAACAGATGCTTTGGCCTGTGCATTTTCGGCTACTGCATTAATGCGATTTGGCAGTTGCCAGATCTCCCAATTTCTTTAACGATAACTCTAACGATTTGTGACTCAACTAACCCATTTTAATCATGCCGGTGAAGCCCATATGGTCGATGTCGGCGACAAAGCGATCACCCAGCGCACAGCCGTCACCGAAGGCTATATTGAAATGCAGCCGGAGACGCTCAAGCTGATCATCGAAGGCGGGCATAAAAAAGGCGATGTGCTGGCTATCGCCAGAATTGCCGGCATCATGGCCAGCAAAAAAACGGCCGATTTGATTCCGCTCTGCCATCCTCTGCCCATCACGCATGTAGATATCAGTCTGACTGCGGAAATCGACAAAAGCCGCGTACGCTGCCAGACCACGGTAAAAACCAACGGCCAAACCGGCGTAGAGATGGAAGCGCTTACCGCCACGCAGATCGCTTTGCTGACTATCTACGACATGTGCAAGGCCGTGGACCGGGGCATGGTCATTCAATCCGTCCAGCTGTTGGAAAAAAACGGTGGTAAATCGGGACACTGGCAACGCCAATAAACCCTCTGCCATAAATTGTTTCCCGGATGCATTCTCTGCCGCGGCCGGTTTTATTTTCCAGCTTGGCCCAAAGGTTTATGAGATAGCCAAGCCTTCATAAAATCTCGCTGATGGCCATGCCGACGGTCATGATAGGTTTTTTAATTTTTTACAGCCCTCTCATCCTTAGCGGTGCTTGAAGGGAATTCGGTTTGCTGTACAAGCAGAGACTTCTGGCCTATTGACCATGCTCATCATAATGAGCATGGTGCGGACCGCCGTAATCGGCCGGCTAAAGCATAATAACCACCATAAACAAGAAATGGCCACCCTGGTTTCTTATATCGAACCGTTTTAGAAACTCAAATGAATAGCCATAAAAAACTTGGCTACGACTTGTTTTTTCTTAACCCGGCTAATGCCTTAAACAGTTTCCCGGTTTTGCCATTGTCAGGCTTTTGCTGAGCAAATAATTCATCACGGCGGACCAGATTCAGCCATTCTTCATATTCTCTTTGCGTTTCTTCCAGTTTACTGCGAATTATTTTTTTATGCTCGCTGGTAATCTCAAGCCGAATGAAATCGCTGTCTATCCTGAGCATGAACCGGGCAACTTCATCCAGCAGGTCGTTATCGACTTCTTCAGGAGTAAAGCTTTTTTTATAGACGCCAAAATTCTCGTGATTATTGATGAGTATTTTTATAGTTGAGGCGGCGTAATCCACTTCAAACTTAAACCTTACCGGAACTTTCCGCGTCACCGTAAAACTGGCATGTTGTACCATGCCGATGCCTTGGAAGTACTTCCATTCAAAAGGCACTTTGTGCGCACTTAAAAAGGCAACCTCCTGCTCAATCAGACTTCTTCCCTGCAGATGATAGGTAAATGTACCTTCGTTCTGGCAGAAGAAATTGACATTGACCTGCATAAGTTTATCGGGATCGGCATATCCCATAATGCCGTCGGTGTTTATTCTGTATCCGGTCTGGATCAGCCGGCCGAACTGGGAGTATCTGGAACTGTAATCATCAATGAACACAGCCTGCTCAAGATAGGTTAAATGCTCCACCATTTCCTTCATAAACACAAAAATGTTTTGCATTTTGGGCAGGATCGATTTCTTATAGCGCGCAGCCAATTCTTGCTCAATAGTTTGTTGATCCAGCGCATCATCTTGCTTTCGATTTACCTGATCCCTTAATTGCTCAAGAACCCCCATAGTCACTCCTTTAGCTTTCATTACAGATTACTGCAATAAGTGTAGCGCAGATTTCATGATAAATCTGGGATCTGCGCTACTTTAGCGCCTCTAAATTTTGTGATAGATGGCTGCGCCTTCCTCAACAAATTGCCTGGATTTCTCATCCATGCCTTTTTCCAACGCCTCTTCTTCGGCGATGCCTTTTTCAGCCGCGTAATCGCGTACATCCTGGCTGATTTTCATTGAGCAAAAGTGCGGACCGCACATTGAGCAGAAATGCGCGATTTTGGCCGATTCCTTGGGCAGAGTTTCATCATGGAACTCGCGCGCCCGTTCCGGGTCCAGGCCGATGTTGAACTGGTCTTCCCAGCGGAATTCAAAGCGCGCCTTGGACATGGCATTGTCGCGCGCCTGTGCGCCGGGATGGCCTTTGGCGAGATCGGCAGCATGCGCGGCAATTTTATAAGTCACGATGCCTTCTCGCACGTCTTGCTTATTAGGCAGCCCCAAATGCTCTTTCTGGGTAACATAACAGAGCATCGCGCAGCCGTACCAGCCGATATTGGCGGCGCCGATAGCCGAAGTGATATGGTCGTAACCGGGCGCGATATCGGTCGTCAAAGGACCTAAAGTATAAAAAGGCGCTTCGCCGCATTCTTCGAGCTGCTTGTCCATGTTGACCTTAATCATGTGCAGAGGCACATGTCCCGGGCCTTCGATCATGGTCTGCACGTCATGCTTCCAGGCGATTTTCGTCAGTTCGCCCAGGGTTTCCAGTTCGCCGAACTGCGCGGCATCGTTGGCATCGTAAATTGAACCCGGACGCAGACCATCCCCTAATGAGAAAGACACGTCATAGGCTTTCATGATTTCGCAGATCTCTTCGAAATGCGTGTACAGGAAGCTTTCCGTGTGATGTGCCAGACACCATTTCGCCATAATGGAACCGCCACGCGACACGATGCCGGTCATTCTTTTGGCGGTCAGAGGCACATGATGCAGGCGCACGCCGGCATGAATCGTGAAGTAATCGACGCCCTGCTCGGCTTGCTCGATCAACGTGTCGCGGAAGATCTCCCAGGTCAGTTCCTCGGCCTTGCCGTTGACTTTTTCCAGTGCTTGATAGATAGGCACGGTGCCGATAGGTACGGGCGAGTTGCGCAAAATCCATTCGCGCGTTTCATGAATGTTCTTGCCGGTCGACAAGTCCATGATCGTGTCGCCGCCCCAGCGGATGCCCCAGAGCATTTTTTCGACTTCGTCCTCAATGGACGAGGTCACTGCCGAATTGCCGAGATTGCCGTTGATTTTCACGAGAAAATTGCGACCGATAATCATCGGCTCCAGTTCGGGGTGATTGATATTGGCCGGAATAATGGCCCGGCCGCGCGCGACTTCGG
This sequence comes from uncultured Methylobacter sp., assembly GCA_964411045.1. Classification (GTDB taxonomy): domain Bacteria; phylum Pseudomonadota; class Gammaproteobacteria; order Methylococcales; family Methylomonadaceae; genus Methylobacter. The sequence goes on from CAYPJI010000076.1 coordinate 6,442, forward strand.
AGCGCACAAACTCAGGGGTAATAACCGATGGAATCGACGCGCCGAAAGAATCGCCCGGATGCTGGTCTTTCCATAACTCGCGCATTTCTTCCATTTTCTGGTTTTCGCGGATCGCAATGAATTCCATTTCCGGCGTAATAATGCCCTGTCTGGCATAATGCATTTGCGTGACATTGGCTCCGGCCTTGGCGCGGCGCGGCTTGCGGATATGCTCAAAGCGCAGATCGGCGGTCGCCGAATCTTCCAGGCGCTGACGACCGAATTCCGAGCTTGGGCCAGGCAGTTCTTCGGTATCGTTGCGCTCGGCAATCCAGGCCGCGCGGATGGCGCTCAGGCCTTTTTTTAAATCGACTTCAACCGCCGGATCGGTATAAACGCCTGAGGTATCATAGACATACAGCGGCGGGTTTTTTTCCGCGCCAAAATGGGCCGGCGTATCGGACAGGGTAATCTTGCGCATTGGAACGCGTATGTCAGGCCGGCTGCCTTGAACATAGATTTTTTCCGATGCCGGGTAGGAATCAATTTTGACACTGCTGGTAGCAGACGTAAGATCTTTAAGGACAGCGCTCATGCTTATCTCCGAAATTCAATAAAACAAGACGCAGGGAAGTGTGGGCTTTCCTACGCCGGTATTAACCGGGGTCAGGTTCAAAGGGTTTCTCTCAGCCTCAAGACGTATCTCGAAGCACCCCTAGCCTTTACGGATAAGGGCGCTAAGTTAAAGGAAAATGGCCTGTTTTGCAAGCCGGCGCCGCATTGTGGCATTTATAAAAACCTTGTAAATCAAATGCTTTTATTTAAAGACCAACTTAAAATTATCCTTTCAATTCACATTTAAACACTACTGCCCTTAGGCATTGAGATAAAATGCTATGATGCGTCCTTTGAAGGAGACGCGGACTGAACCAGATATCGGCCGGGATCGAGCCTGCGGTTCATCGTTATCTATCAATTACAGTCGCCATTATTTCGGCTATATTGCTTAAACACAGGCGCAGACAGTATCGCCAATTGGATGAATAGAAAAAACTTATGCCTCTGTCCGCACGGAAATATCCCGCTGTTTCCCGTGCAAAATTGTCGCGTTAGAAAAATGATTTTTTCCAACAGCAGTGTTAGAATCTCCCAACTAGTGACTAACCAAATTTAACGGATGTCGACAGACCCTCAACAAACGCCTTATCTCCCGCCCGCCCTGGAATTTAAGAGCAGTACATTTTCTGTGCCTGTCTTGATTTTATTCGATAATGATACGGCCATTATCGAGCAGCAACTCCAGGAAAAAGTTCGCCTTGCGCCTGAGTTTTTCAAAAATTCACCGCTGGTATTTGACTTGCAGGAACTGAATAAGCAGGAGCGCGAAATTGATGTTGCCGTACTGACGAAAATCATTCGCAAACTTAATTTGCTGCCGATTGGCATACGCGGCGGCAACCCGCAGCAGAACCAGCAGGCCATAGCGCTAGGCATTCCGGTCCATTCAATTCATAGTAACAGCGCCTCCGCGCCTGTAGAAACTGTGAAACAGAAAAAAACCGCTGCGGAACCCGCCCCAAGGTCAGAACCCGCAATGAGTACGCTTATTACTCATCCCATCCGTTCCGGCCAGCGCATCTATGCCGAGGGGGATTTGATCATTCTGGCCCAGGTCAGTGCGGGCGCCGAAATTATGGCCGAAGGCAATATTCATGTTTACGGAACATTGAGAGGTCGAGCATTGGCCGGCGTGCAGGGCAATCCGGAAGCGCGCATTTTCTGTTCCGATTTGCAGGCTGAGCTTATTTCGATTGCCGGCACTTACAAAATCAGTGAAGACCTGAACGAATCCGTCAGCAACAAGTCCGTCCAGATCTATTTGCAAAACGAAAATTTGATCATTAAAGAACTTTAAATTAATACTGCTAACTTGGAGGAATAACCCTTGGCAAGAATCATCGTCGTAACATCCGGAAAAGGGGGTGTTGGCAAAACAACAACGAGTGCGGCCATCTCCATGGGGCTTGCAAAAAAAGGCTTTAAAACAGCCGTCATTGATTTCGACGTAGGCTTACGCAACCTGGATTTGATCATGGGCTGTGAACGCCGTGTCGTTTATGACTTTATCAATGTCATAAATGGCGAAGCCAACCTGAACCAGGCATTGATCCGCGATAAACACTGCGACCAGCTTTACATTCTGCCCGCCTCCCAGACGCGCGACAAAGATGCCTTAAGCATCGAAGGCGTAGGCAAGGTATTGGAAGAATTGTCCAAAGATTTCCAATATATCATCTGCGATTCCCCGGCCGGCATCGAGAAAGGCGCCCACTTGGCCATGTACTTTGCTGACGACGCCTTTATCGTGACCAACCCGGAGGTTTCCTCGGTTAGAGACTCAGATCGCATGCTAGGGCTTTTGGCGAGCAAATCGCGCCGGGCCGAACGAAACGAAGAGCCGGTTAAAGAATACCTGTTGCTGTCCCGCTACTCGCCGGATCGCGTGAAATTAGGGGAAATGCTCAGCGTAAAAGACGTGCAGGAAATTTTATCCCTGCATTTACTGGGCGTAATTCCGGAGTCAAAATCGGTCTTGAATGCATCAAACTCAGGCGTTCCTGTTATTTTGGATGAAAAAAGCG
>CAYPJI010000077.1:0-9050 GCA_964411045.1 uncultured Methylobacter sp.
AAATTCAAGGGTTCAACAATATTTGGGTATCTCCCCGGAATCCAATAAGAGCCAATAGCAAAACCAGAACAGGCACAATGACTATCCCTCCGCCAATGCCAAAAAGACCGGCCAGCAATCCTGAAACCATCCCCAATATCACGCTCAACAAAAAAAATATCATTATTGCCCTCTATAAATATCCGCTAACGCGCGGCAGCCACCGATTATGTTATTCTAAGTCCGACACTAATAAAGCGCCCGTATAACTCGATGAAAACATTTCTGGTAGGTGGTGCCGTACGCGACAAACTACTCAACTATCCAGTCAAGGAAAAAGATTGGGTTGTCATCGGCGAAACACCTGAATCAATGGAAAAAAAAGGCTTTCGCCCGGTAGGCAAGGATTTTCCGGTGTTTCTGCATCCGGAAAACGGTGAAGAATATGCGTTAGCCAGAACCGAAAGAAAAACCGCTCCAGGCTATAAGGGATTTGTCGTGCATGCCTCTCCTGATGTAACCCTGAAACAGGACCTGATGCGCCGCGACCTGACAATCAATGCGATCGCAATGACGCCGCAGGGCGAAATCATCGATCCCTATGGCGGCAAAAACGATATTGAAAATCGCATTTTCCGCCATATCTCACCGGCTTTTGCCGAAGACCCTGTACGCATACTGCGCGTGGCCCGTTTTGCAGCCCGATACAGCCATCTCGGCTTCAGACTGGCTGAAGAAACCCGGGAGTTGATGCGGCAAATGGTGACGGCCGGCGAAGTCGATCACCTCGTGCCGGAACGTGTCTGGGCGGAGCTATTCAAAGCGCTTAATGAAAAATCACCATCCGCTTTTTTCTATACACTAAAAGACTGCTCCGCTCTGGAAAGAATTTTTCCTGAAATTCATGACCTGTTTGGCGTGCCTCAACCGGAAAAGCATCACCCTGAAATCGATACCGGCGTGCACGTCATGCTTTGCCTGGAACAGGCTGCAGTGTTATCGTCGAGCCCTGAAGTCAGATTTGCGGCTCTGATGCATGATCTCGGCAAGGCCGTATCGCCCAAGGAAAATTGGCCGCATCATTATAATCACGAAAAAAACGGCCTGCCCGTATTGGAAAATTTATGCACTCGTCTACGCGTGCCTAATTCATTCAAATCGCTGGCCATGCTGGTTATGCGCCATCACACGCACTGTCACCGAGCCTTTGAATTGCGCTCTTCGACCTTAACCGACATGCTGACGGCTTTAGGCGTCTTTAAACCGGCCAATAATACATTGGACCATTTCCTGCTGGCCTGCGCCGCCGATGCCAAAGGCCGCATAAATCATGAGAACAATCCTTATCCTCAGGCAGATTATATAAAAGGCGCGGCCAAGGCCGCCACCTCGGTGGACACCTCGGCAATATTAAAGAGCAAACTGCAAGGCGCGGAAATCGGCGAAGCCATACGCCGCCTAAGAATTAGGGCCGTTGCCGAATTTATTGCGGTTGAATAATGCACTCAATCGAATTATAGTAAAAATTTCACTGACTAAATCATACGCCATGCCTTCATTTGACATCGTTTCCGAATTTGACAAACACGAAGTTACAAATGCCGTTGATCAGGCCAATAAAGAGATCAGCACGCGTTTTGATTTCAAAGGCACAGATTCAAGCTTTGAATTAAATGATGACAAGATATCCATGATTTCTGAATCCTCGTTTCAGTTGCAGCAAATGTTCAGCATTCTCTGCTCCAAACTCACTCGACGAGGCATAGACATTGCTTGCATGGATGTCGCCGATCCTAAACCTAGCGGCAAAGGCATGCGCCAGGAAATCACAATGAAGCAGGGATTGGATACGACATTAGCAAAAAAGATCGTTAAATTGATCAAGGACAAAAAACTGAAAGTCCAGGCTGCTATCCAAGGCGATCAGGTCAGAGTGACCGGCAAGAAAAGGGATGACCTGCAGGAAGCAATTCAGATGATCAGGGATGAAAAAATCGACATGCCGCTGCAATTCACCAATTTCAGGGATTGATGAATGCGGGCTTGTTAATTCGCCGGTAAACAAGGTAGCCGACTATTGCCAGGCCGAGCCAGCCTATCACCAGGGGCCCTATCAGACCGTCATAGTACCTGTTGACCAAATAAAGATACTCCGAGCTGAAATTGGTATTGAACAGGCTCTTACTCATCTTTATCTGCCAGACCCAGCTGGTATGACAGCCGATACATAATCCCAGGCTGGTTTTGAATTCCGTCCTGAGGATACCCAAGAAAATACCGACCATAACCAGAGCCCAGAACGCCGATAGAATATCCGGATTCAATAGATTGGAGAATGCTTCACCAAGCAGTTTGAATCCGCTCAATGGCGTTATTTCCTGATGCGGAATATTGATGTCGCTGTCTAGAAAATGCAGTACCGCGTAATAGATGGCGCTAATCACAATGGCGGCTATGACAGACATTTTGCGCTTCAACCCCGTTAACAGTACGCCTCGAAACAAAGGCTCTTCAACCCAGGAGATAATCAGCGCTAACAACAATGACAGCGCCATTTTTTTTGCCAGCAGCGAGATTGTCCAAACATGACTCTGATCGACAACATTGACGCCGAGCCCATACAGCACGATAACAACCGGCATTAAGGTTACAAAGCCGAGCCCGAAGCCCTGCAGCATCTGCTTAAAAAAAACAGCCTTGCCGGCAAAACCGATATCTGCTTTTTTGAATCTGAAATAGGCCATGACCGGGAAAATACTCAGCACCAGAAATAGCTGCGCTGCTTTCTTGATTATTTTGCTTAACGGGAACTGATCGCCGATGCCCAGAGCGATAAAATAACCGGCCAGGCAGGCTATAAAAATGGCTCCCAACAGAACTATCAGTGGTACGAGCGCATAGCAAACAGACTTGATCATTTCCAACTACCGAAATCGCCCCACAGCATCTGCACGGCTGATAATGCGGCCAATGAAGCCGTTTCTGTTCTTAGTATCCGACTGCCTAACCGCACTGGGATAAATCCCGCCGCTTTCGCAAACTCCCGCTCCTGATCAGAGAAACCGCCTTCGGGGCCGGACAGCAGCGTGACTTTCATGTCTTCGGGTTTCAGATCGGCCAAAGATGCTTCGGCATACGGATCCAGAAAAACCTTCAAACCGCTCTGTTTATCCACCCAATCCGACAAATGCTCAATCTCGGCCAGTTCAGGCAGCAACGTTCTGCCGCTTTGCTCGGCAGCATGCTGCACTATTTTTTGCCAATGCTGCAGGCGCTGCTGTTTTTTCTCGCCTTTGAATTGCACGACGCAGCGTTCGGTCAGCAGCGGCGTCATGGCATTAACGCCGAGTTCAACGGCCTTTTGAACAGCGAGATCCATTCTATCGCCGCGCGAAATACCTAAACCGAACGTTATCGTTAACGGCGACTCGACAGTGCGGTCCAGCCATTGCTGCACATCGATCAGCACCTGCTTGCGGCTGACTTCGACCAGCGTGCATATATAATCGCCGCCGTTGCCGTTAAACAAAATGATCTGCAAATCTTTTTTCAGCCGCAAAACTGTCCTGACATAATGAGCGCTGTCCTCATCAAGCATTATTTGCCGACCTTCGGATAGGTCTGCGGGCACATATAATCGTGAAATACGCATGTTTAATCCTGAACAGCTAGTTGTATGCCAGCCCAGGCCACATCCGCTATCAGCCGAATTTCGTCCTCGGTCACCACATAAGGCGGCATAAAATAAATGACATTGCCCAACGGCCTCAATAAGACGCCTTTGGATAAGGCATACTGATAAACCCGTAAACCGCGGCGCTCCTGCCAGGGATAGGGCTCCCGCGTTTGTTTGTTTTTGACCAGCTCGATAGCCAGTATCATGCCAGTCTGCCTGACTTCCGCCACCCGCGGATGCTCGTTAAAGCGCGCCGCCGCCTTAGCCATTGCTTCAGCCAGTTTTTTATTTTTTTCTATGATATTTTGCTGCTGGAAAATCGCTATGGTTGCCAAACTGGCCCTGCAAGCCAGGGCATTGCCGGTATAACTATGGGAATGCAGGAAAGCCGTCAATTTCTGATAGTCATCATAGAACGCCTGATAGACCTGATCGGTAGTCAAAACGACCGACAGGGGTAGATAACCGCCGGTCAAACCCTTGGATAGACAGATAAAGTCCGGTGTAATTGCCGCCTGTTCGCAGGCGAACAGCGAGCCGGTTCGGCCAAAGCCGACCGCTATTTCATCGGCAATCAGATGCACACTGTATTTATTGCAGGCTTCGCGCAGCAATTTCAGATAGACGGGATCGTACATGCGCATGTTGCCGGCACATTGCACCAAAGGCTCGACAATGACTGCACAGGTTGTATGGGCATGTCGCGCGAGTGTCGCCTCCATGAGCGAGAACCGGCGTATGCAGTAATTCTCCCAGGATTCGCCGGGCTCCCGATAATAACAATCCGGTCCTGGAACCGTAATGACGTCCATCAGCAATGGGCCATACGTTTCCTTATAGAGCGCTACATTACCGACTGCCAGAGCTCCCAGGGTTTCGCCGTGATAGCTGTTTTCCAGCGTGATGAATTTGATCTTTTGAGTCTGCCCGAGATTGCGCCAGTAGTGGAAGCTCATTTTGAGCGCTACTTCTACGGCTGAAGAACCGTTATCGGCATAGAAACATCGGCTAAGCCCCCGGGGCGTGATCTCGACCAGCTTTTCCGCCAAACTGACGGCCGCTTCATGCGTGAAGCCTGCAAGAATCACATGCTCCAGCGTATCAAGCTGCTCTTTTATCGCGTCATTGATGGCAGGGTTGGAGTGCCCGAATAGATTGACCCACCAGGAACTGATCGCATCCAGATAACGATTGCCTTCAAAATCTTCCAGCCAGACGCCGCTGCCTTTTTTTATCGGAATAATCGGAAACGTTTCATGGTCCTTCATCTGGGTGCACGGATGCCACAAAACCGATAAATCGCGATCGGAAACTACTCGGTTAGTCATGAATGGAGGCAGGCAGAGCCTTATTCAGCCCGTTGCCCAATATGCAGATTTTCGCAGATGGCCAATGTCGGTCCGGCCTGATTCATCGTATAAAAATGCAGTCCCGGCGCACCATTTTCAAGCAAGCGCCGGCAAAGCGCCGTCACCACCTCAATGCCGAAAGCCTGTATGGCCTTGCGATCATCGCCGAAACATTCCAGCCGTTTTCTCATCCAGCGCGGAATATCGGCACCGCACATCTCTGAAAACCTGAACAATTGCGAATAATTAGTAATCGGCATGATGCCGGGCACGATTGGAATATCGATACCGTTTTTTTCACACTGATCAATAAAATAAAAATAGGCTTCGGCGTTATAAAAATACTGCGTAATGGCGGCGTTGGCACCGGCTTCGACTTTGCGCTTGAAATTCTTGAAATCCTGGTCGCCGTTCACAGCCTGAGGATGCACTTCAGGATAAGCGGCCACATGAATTTGAAAATGATCCCCGGTTTCCTGTCGGATAAATTCCACCAGTTCGTTAGCATACCGGAATTCACCGGCTGACAACATTCCGGAGGGCAGATCGCCTCTTAAGGCCACGATTTTTGATATGTCATGATCCTGGTAACGTTTGAGAATTTCGCGGATATTCTCTCTGGTCGATGCCACACAGGATAAATGTGGTGCTGCAGCGATGCCTTTAGATTGAATCTCGATAACTGACTCGAAGGTTTTTTCGCGAGTTGAACCGCCAGCACCGAAGGTGACTGAAAAAAAGTCCGGATTGAGCTTGGCCAGTTTACTATGCACCACCTGTAGGTTTGCGGCGCCTTCTTCTGATTTGGGCGGATAAAATTCAAAACTGAACAGCTGTGGATGCTTTTTTTGTGATTGCATTTTTATTTGAAAGGGAAATGTAAAAACCTGCTTGGGATGTTCCGATACTTATACTATAGGCGAACGGGTTTGCCAATATCGGCAAACCCGGCCACTTGATCAGTAACGGTAATGATCGGCTTTATACGGGCCGTCAACGGAGACGCTGATATATCTGGCTTGCTCGTCAGACAAGCGGGTAAGCTTAACGCCCAGCTGCTTCAGATGCGCAGCCGCCACTTTTTCATCAAGCTTCTTGGGCAGAATATAAACCTTGTTCTCATACTGATCTGCATTCTTCCAGAGTTCTATCTGAGCCAGAACCTGATTGCAGAATGAATTGGACATCACAAAGCTCGGATGACCCGTCGCGCAGCCCAGATTCACCAATCGCCCTTCCGCCAGCACAATCAATCGCTTGCCATCAGGGAAAATGACATGATCAACCTGTGGCTTAATGTTTTCCCATGTGTATTGGCGCAATGAGGCGATATCAATCTCGGAATCGAAATGGCCAATATTACAGACGATAGCCTGGTCTTTCATCGCGGCCATATGACTATGCGTAATAACATTGACGTTACCCGTTGCAGTCACAAAAATATTGGCAACAGGCGCGGCGTCTTCCATGGTTACGACACGATAACCTTCCATTGCCGCTTGCAATGCACAAATCGGGTCAATTTCAGTTACCCAGACCGTCGCGCCCAAGCCACGCAGCGATTGCGCACAGCCTTTGCCGACATCGCCATAACCGCAAACAATGGCGATTTTGCCAGCCACCATCACATCAGTGGCGCGCTTGATGCCATCGACCAATGATTCGCGACAACCGTACAGGTTGTCGAATTTTGACTTGGTCACCGAATCATTGACATTGAATGCCGGCACTTTCAGCGTGCCTTTGGACACCATTTCATAAAGCCGCAAAACACCGGTTGTTGTCTCTTCCGATAGGCCTTTAACCCCTGACATTAATTCAGGGTATTTTTCGTGCATCATGAGAGTCAAATCACCGCCATCATCCAAAATCATATTCGGACGCCAACCATTAGGACCTTCAATAGTCTGGGCAATACACCACTCAGCTTCGGCTTCCGTTTCGCCTTTCCAGGCAAAAACAGGAATACCAGCCACGGCCATTGCCGCTGCGGCATGATCCTGGGTTGAAAAAATATTGCATGACGACCAGCGCACTTCTGCGCCTAATGCGGTCAAGGTTTCAATTAATACCGCCGTTTGAATGGTCATATGCAAACAGCCGGCGATGCGCGCACCTTTTAGCGGTTGCTCCAGACCGTATTCTTCCCGCAATGCCATCAAGCCCGGCATTTCCGTTTCAGCAATGTTGATTTCTTTGCGACCCCATTCTGCCAAAGCGATATCGGCAACTTTATAATCTGGTAAGCTCATCGTTTCCTGCCTGTATTTTATAAGATTAAAGCCCGGCCGCTTCTCTCAAAGCGTCCACTTTATCGGTTCTTTCCCAAGTAAAACTCTCTTCCGTGCGACCAAAGTGTCCATAGGACGCGGTCTGTTGATAAATAGGACGCATCAGGTCGAGCTGGGCAATCAAACCTTTCGGCCTCAGGTCGAAATTGTCGCGGATAATCTGTACCAATCGATCTTCACTGATTTTGCCAGTGCCGAATGTTTCAACGCTGATAGACGTCGGCTCCGCCACGCCAATCGCATAAGATACCTGAATTTCGCAACGATCGGCCAACTCAGCCGCGACGATGTTCTTTGCTACGTACCGGCCCATATAAGCCGCAGAACGGTCGACTTTGGACGGGTCTTTACCTGAGAACGCACCGCCGCCGTGTCTCGCCATACCGCCATAGGTATCAACAATAATTTTACGGCCTGTCAGACCGCAATCGCCGACAGGCCCGCCGATAATGAACTGTCCGGTTGGATTGATAAAATATTTGGTGTCTTTATGCAGCCATTCCTTAGGCAACGTGTGCAGGATGATTTCATCCATGACCGCTTCATACAGTTGTTTTGCACCGATTTCAGGTGAATGCTGAGTCGACAAGACAACCGCTTCTATGGCAACCGGCTTGTTATTTTCGTAGCGGAATGTAATCTGACTTTTTGCATCGGGGCGCAGCCAAGGCAAGGTTTTGTTTTTACGGACTTCAGCCTGGCGTTTTACCAGCAGATGCGCATAAGTAATCGGCGCCGGCATCAAAACATCGGTTTCATTGCTAGCATAGCCGAACATCAAGCCCTGATCGCCCGCGCCCTGCTCATGATCGCCGGACTCATCAACGCCCATCGCGATATCAGGGGACTGTTTGCCGATCGCATTCAGGACAGCACAGCTTTGACCATCAAAGCCGATATCGCCGTGATCATAACCGATTCCGCAAACCACTTTACGCACCAGCTCTTCGGTATCAACCCAGGCATCCGTGGTAACTTCACCCGCCAATATAACCATACCGGTTTTTACCAATGTTTCACAAGCAACCCGAGCCTTAGGATCCTGCGCTAATATTGCATCCAATACCGCATCTGAAATTTGATCCGCAACCTTATCCGGATGGCCCTCTGAAACTGACTCTGATGTAAAAATGAAATTATTGCTCACGATGCTGCCTTCTAAAAATATAAAACCCAGATAGACAAAAGGCTGCCGAGGCAGCCTTTTATATTTGTGGTGGGCCCTGTAGGACTTGAACCTACGACCTGCCGATTATGAGTCGGAAGCTCTAACCAACTGAGCTAAGGGCCCTCTAACTGTTACCTACTCGCCATCCAGAAAGCATCTCAATTGCTCTGACCTTGATGGATGCCTGAGCTTTCTCAACGCCTTGGCTTCAATCTGACGAATTCTTTCACGCGTCACATCAAACTGTTTGCCGACTTCTTCCAGCGTGTGATCGGTATTCATATTGATGCCAAAACGCATACGCAGAACTTTGGCTTCTCTTGCCGTCAATCCAGCCAGCACATTTTGTGTTGATTCACGCAATCCCGCAATTGTAGCAGACTCAACCGGGGACAATACTTTAGCATCTTCTATGAAATCTCCCAAATGAGAATCTTCATCATCCCCTATGGGGGTTTCCATGGAAATAGGTTCTTTGGCTATTTTCAATACCTTACGAACTTTATCTTCCGGCATTTCCATGCGCTCCGCCAACTCTTCCGGCGTCGCTTCGCGCCCCATTTCCTGCAGAATCTGCCTGGAAATAC
>CAYPJI010000078.1:0-6879 GCA_964411045.1 uncultured Methylobacter sp.
CTCTATATAATCCCAGACCTGTGCCGAACTCCAGTTGGCCAATGGGTTGAATTTGACCAGCGTGTGCTCGGGCGTTGAGAACGCCGAGTCCATCTGCACTTCAGGAATGGCTTGCCGGGTATCGGGGCTTTGGTCTTTCCGCTGGCCTGTGATCCAGGCATCCAGATGCGCCAGTTTGCGCTTTAGCGGCTCCACTTTACGGATGCCGCAGCATTCCTGATGGCCGTCTTCGTAGAAGCTGAAAAGGCCCTTGCTTTTGACGAAACGGTCCAGTACGTCCCGGTCCGGCGTCAGCAGTTCAATGTCAATCTGATAATGCTTTCTGACTTTCTCGATGAAGCGATAGGTTTCAGGATGCAGGCGGCCGGTATCGAGAGAGAAAACCGGGATGTCTTTCCTGATCTTGACCGCCATGTCGATCAGCACGACATCTTCGGCGCCGCTGAAGGAAATGGCGATGTTGTCGAACAGTTCCAGGGCTTTTTTGAGGATGGCGCGTGGATTTTTCTGGGCCAGCTCGGCTTGTAAAGTATCGATGTTGAATGCAGTCATGAGGGTCAGTGATATATAAGGTCAGCTTTGCGCGAAATACTGTCTTAAAAATTCGTCAAAAGGCAGTTGATCGCGGCTTTCGATTTCTTTTTGTTTGGCCTGCGATTGCTCGGCGAGTTCATTAAACAGAGTCGTATTCTTGTCATCGAGCTTAAGCTGCCGGAAGTACTGTTCATGCTCGGCCGATTTGTTCAGTGAGAAGCAGCCGAACTGCTGTTGCTGATGCCCCATGTGCTCCAGTATGCGCGCCGATGCGGTCAGGTCAGGGTTGCCGACGATTTCTTGCTGTTGCTTGAGAGCCTGGCTGTAGGGTTTACCGGCATCGTCGCCGTCCAGGATGTTGCAGACCGGCTGCATGTCGGCGAGAATTTCGGCAGCCCAGTCCTGTAAAAGTATTTTCTTCCCCCCCCTTTCAAGTTCCAGTCCCGGCTTCCTGCCGAACTGCGCAACGGCCAGCTGATTGGCGTTGTTGATGCGGAGGTCCTGCTCGGAAATCAAGGGGCTGTCTTTCAGCAGGCAGGTCAGCAGCAGCGCCTCTATGAAACGGGCTTTGCTCTCATCGATGCCGATAGGAGTGAAGACATCCAGGTCAAGCGAGCGCATTTCCACGTAGCGCACGCCTCGGCGCTTGAGCGCCAGTGTCGGCTTTTCGCCGGACTCGGCTATCTGTTTAGGCCGCATCGTGCTGTAGAATTCGTTTTCGATCTGCAGGATATTGCTGTTGAGCTGCAGATACTGCCCGTTCACGACCGTGCCGATTTTTTCGTATTCCGGATAAGGCGTGGCGATGGCCTTGCCCAGACTGGCGACATAGCCGGACAGCGAATTGTAGTCGATCCGCAGGCTAGCCTGATTTTTGCTTTTATAACCGATATCGCTCATGCGTAAAGAGGTTGCATAAGGATGGTACAATGTGCCCGGATCGAACTCATGGAATCCGGCTATCAGCGCCGGACGGCTTTTGAAGAAATTCTTGCAGATGGCAGGCGAGGCGCCGAACAGATAAAGGATCAGCCAGCCCAGCCGCTGAAAATTCCTGATTAATGCGAAATAGGCATCGGCTTTGAACTGTTCCGGACTGACATCCGGTTTTTCCAGTTCGTACAGGACGGGCCACAAGGCTTCGGGCGCGGAATAATTGAAGTGTATGCCGGCAATGGCCTGCATAGTCTTGCCGTAGCGGTGCCATAAACCGTGCCGGTAAATGTGCTTCATGCGGCCGATATTGGACGAACCGTATTGTGCAATCGGTATGCTCTCATCGCCGTCGATGCCGCAGGGCATGCTCGCGGCCAGCAGCATTTCGTTGTCCAGATTATCGTAGACGAACTGATGCGTATTATGCAGAAATGCCAACGTGTCCCTGACATCGGCGAACGGCGGCGTGATCAATTCAATCAGGGCTTCGGAATAATCCGTCGTGATATAAGGATGGGTCAGAGCGGAGCCCAGCGCTTCCGGGTGAGGGGTCTGGGCGATAAAGCCGTCCTTAGAAATACGCAGGCTTTCTTTTTCAATGCCTTTAAGGCCCTCACGGAGCAATTGCTGCTGGCCGTGTTCCAGAAGGTGATCAAGGCGTGTTGAAAGCTTATTATTATTCAAATGAGTCATAGATTGGGCGTTTGTACCCTGTAGTCCTGATATAATTGGTCTATTATAGAAGGTATTAACTGATTGAAGAAATATTATCGCAGTGAAGGAAACCGTGCACAGCAAGCCCATTGACATACTCAAAGCGGTCTTCGGCTATGACAGTTTCAGGGGACAACAGCAGACCGTTATCGAGCAATTGCTGGCCGGACAGGACGCGCTGGTCTTGATGCCGACCGGCGGCGGCAAGTCGCTGTGCTATCAGATTCCGGCCCTGATCAGGCCCGGCGTCGGCATCGTCATTTCGCCATTGATCGCGCTGATGCAGGATCAGGTCACTGCCCTGCTTCAGGTCGGTGTAAAAGCCGCCTTTCTCAATTCGACGCTGGTGCAGGAGGACGTGCGCATTATCGAGCAGCAGCTGCTGCGCGGCGAGCTCGACTTGCTTTATATCGCGCCGGAAAGACTGACGTCGGCGCGCACGCTGGCGCTGTTCGAACGTCTTGAAATCGCCCTGTTCGCGATCGATGAAGCGCATTGCGTCTCGCAGTGGGGACATGATTTCCGAGCCGATTATCTGCAGCTTTCGATGCTGCACGAACGTTTTCCCGACATTCCGCGCATTGCGCTGACGGCTACGGCCGATGAGAAAACCCGGCAGGAGATCATTCAGCGTCTGGGGCTGGAACAGGCCCGGCTTTTCCAGAGCGGCTTTGACCGTCCCAATATCCGTTACCGGATCGTGCAGAAACAAAATGCACGGCAGCAGCTGCTCGATTTCATTCGTGCCGAACATGCCGGTGATGCCGGTATCGTTTACTGTCTGTCACGCAAGAAAGTCGAGGCGACAGCCGAATGGCTCAGGACCAAAGGCATCAATGCGCTGCCTTATCATGCCGGCATGACCGCCGGTCTGCGGCAGCAGCATCAGCACCGGTTTCTGATGGAGGACGGGCTGGTGATCGTGGCCACGATCGCTTTCGGCATGGGCATCGATAAGCCGAACGTGCGATTTGTCGCGCACCTGGATTTGCCTAAAAGCGTCGAGGCGTATTATCAGGAAACAGGCCGGGCCGGACGTGACGGATTGCCCGCCGATGCGTGGATGGCTTACGGTCTGCAGGATGTCATCATGCTGCGGCAGATGCTGGCCGATTCCAATGCCGATGAAGCGCACAAGCGGCTCGAATACCACAAGCTCGAATCGATGCTGGCCTTGTGCGAACAGGTGCATTGCCGACGACAGGCGCTGCTGAGCTATTTCGGCGACACGTTGGCGCAACCGTGCGGCAACTGCGATACCTGCCTGGAGCCGGTCGAGACCTGGGATGGCACGCTGGCTGCGCAGCAGGCGTTGTCGTGCATTTACCGCACCGAGCAGCGCTTCGGCGTCAATTATCTGATCGACGTGTTGCTCGGTAAGGACAATGAACGAATCAAAAGCTTCGGCCATGACCTGCAATCCACCTTCGGCATCGGCAAGGAATTGGACGAAGGTCAGTGGCGTTCGGTATTTCGGCAACTAGTGGCCAGAGGGCTGGTTGCGGTCGACTTTGAAGGCTTCGGCGCCTTCAAGCTGACCGAGGCGTGCCGCCCGATTCTGCGCGGCGAACAGCAATTGATGCTGCGCAAGGATTTACAGCCCGGCAAGATTAAACGCAGCAAGGGCGAAAGCCGGCAGTTTGTCGGCAGCGAGGATGCGTTGTGGAATGCGTTGCGCGCCAAACGCCGCGAACTGGCCGATGCCCAGGATGTGCCGCCTTACGTCATTTTCCATGATGCGACCTTGATGGCCATGCTGGAAGCCAAACCGGTGACGCTTCAGCAGATGAGCCTGTTATCAGGCGTTGGTGAACGCAAGCTCGCGCTTTATGGCGATGAATTTCTGGCTGTTATCAGCGAATTTGTCGCCATTGAAGATAACGGGCCGATCGGTTTATCTGATACCATAGCCGAATCACTGGCTTTATTCAGGCTGGGCTACAGTGTGCAGCAGATTGCCCGGCAACGGGAAATGCAGGAGACGACCATTTATGGCCATTTATCTCAATCTCTGGAACAGGGACTATTGGCATTGGCCGATGTTGTTGAATTGCCGGAGCCGGAAATCAGGCTGATAGAGGATGCGTTGATCAGTCTGCCGGAAGATCAGAGAAATGCGCTCAAGCCTGTCTTCGAGAGGTTCGGCGGCCGCTACAATTACGGTATTCTTCGTTGTGTCAGAGCCTCTCTGCTTTATCAGTCGCTTTTGTAATGCCTTAGCCAATAAATCGGGCGCGCTTGTGACCAAGCTAAGTTTTTGATAGATTTGTCGCCTATTTTAATGTCCTTTCCTCATTCTGACCTTATGATAGATCCAACAGCTCCACATCCATTGACCAGTAAATCAACTATTACGTGTGAAAACTGTAACCTGGACAACATATGTATTCCAAAAGGACTGACCAGTGCGGAGATCGGTGAGCTGGGCTTGCTGGTCAACAGGAACAATATCCGCCGGAAGGGAGAAGCCATCTATCATGCCGGCAGCCCATTCAGAGGCATTATCGCCTTGCGCTCCGGCAGCGCAAAACTGCTCAGTTTCGATCAAAGCGGCAATGAGCTGGTCGTCGATTTCATTCTGCCCGGAGAGCTGCTGGGATTTGACGGCCTGTCGTCACAAATTCATAACTGTACGGCCATTGCTTTGGAGACGGTGAATTATTGCCATCTGCCAGCCCAGAAAATTGAAATGCTGGCCGTTAAAACGCCGGGCTTAAGTCAGGTGCTGCTGCAGCGTTCCTGTGATCAGTATGACAGCCAGGTGCAAAAGATGATGCTCAGCCGAAGGTCGGCGGAAGCGCGTGTAGCCTGTTTCATTCTGCATATTTCAGAACGGCTCAGAATGCGGGGTTATTCGGAGCTGGAGTTTCGCCTGAGTATGTCGCGCGAGGAGATAGGCAACTATTTGGGAATCGCACATGAAACGGTCAGCCGCATTATCCATCATTTTCAAGCGCTGCAGTTGATTGAAGTGAAATCCAAGCAATTGAAAATCATCGATAAAAAAAAGCTGTTTGGCTATTATTCGGAATAATCGCCAAACAGCCCGAAAGCTCGTTGGATTTAAAAATTAGTAATTCTATATAGGTAGAACTTAGACAAATATGCTGTGTGAGAGGAATTTTCAGCAATTTTGCGCTAAGAGCGAGGCTATTTAAACAAACTTTGCGATATTAAAATTGAGCCAGATCAAGAAATGTTTGTTTAATAAGCCGAGGCGTCAGATTTTCCCTGGGCAACTTGTCCGATTAGAGCCTGGCCGTTCTCAATAACGCGGCGGCAGTTTACTGACGGCTGGCAGATCCCACCGCAATGGATCAGCGCCGGCTTCCAGGGCGTTTTCGATTTTGTCGTCCAGATCAGGAAAAAAGTCCAGACCGGTTTGCGCTTCCAAATGGTCGATAGTGGTCACGAACTGCATCAATGGCTCTTTGCCTTTAACCGTTTGCGGTATTAAAAATCCCAGTGCAATAGGCGATCCATTAGGATTGGGTTTCGCTATATAGATTTTATAAAACGCATCCGGTATTTCCACCGTCCAATCTGGCGCCAGTCGTTCGACAGTTCCGCTGAATACCGGGCCTGTGACAACCCAGACTTTGCCGAATCTTTTGGCGAAATGCTGGATTTCGACTTCCTCCAGGCGTTGCCATACCCGCTGGTTCAGCTTGGATTTCTGCGGGCTGATGTTGGTCATTAAGAAGCTGTCGGTTTGTCCCTCTTTGCCGTAAAGGCGGCTGATCGCGTAATTCGGCGCCATGTGTCCACGATCATAACCGCTCTGCTGGTAGCTGTCATGGCTGACGCGGTTGATGCTGCGCCAGTCCGTTTCAAAGCGGTTGGGGCGTTTTAAGGACGGGGCATTGTCGGGGAGCGGAGTGAGGGCGTACTCTACCCATAGAGGATTGCCGCGCAAATCCGAATAACCCAGAATAAATCCGTCATTGCGCAATATCCGAAACCAGGTCTCATAGTTTGTTGCATCGTGGGCTTGAGGAGCGCCCTGGAAAAGCAGGGCCGGCCGAGCAACCTTGGTTTCATACGCATAACCGCCGGCTCCGAGTAAGATCATCATCAGCAACAGCACAGGATGCTTGCGGCCAATGCGGAACAAGCTCAGCAGTAGTATAAGCCAGTTTAATGTATGGGGTTTTCTGCGCATGGCAAGTTTATGGCGGACGAAGTTCGGGGCTGCTTTCAGCTGATCTGGCAGGGTTTCATGCCAGGGCTTCTATTGATGGTTTATTGCTGAATTGGTAGTGATGTTTTAAACAGTGGTCCAGCCATTTTTGCAGGAAATAGTTCAGGCGCCATTTGTAATTCATGATTTCAATGCTCAAGCCAGGGTCTTTGAATGTATGCGGCACGCTTTCCCGGGCATGGTCGCTAAGCACTTCCGCCAGCTGCGCATCAAGATAGATCCTTATTTTTACGGCAGGCTCCAGAAGCTCATGGCGATTTTTCCTGAAGCAATGGCTTAGATCCACGGTCATGGTATAGGGAGTGCGCTCAATGACTTCCAGATGCAGCGTGGTTTTGTCAGGTGCAAGACCGATGGCTTGTTCTTTGAAAGCCAACAGGTCGGGAATCAGCTGGAATAGCTTGCGGTAGTTGGACGCACAGACTTGCTCCAGGCAGAATGACTTGTTGATCGGATTAAGAAGGCCCATAGCGGATATCAGTTCTCACTGTAGC
>CAYPJI010000078.1:6889-7433 GCA_964411045.1 uncultured Methylobacter sp.
GTAGCAGGCATAGGCGCTGGCCGTCTCCCATAATACGACCTGAGCAACATTAAAACCTGCCTGTTTCAGATGTTGATAAATCATTTTGCTCAGCACTTCGGCGGTAGGGTGTTCGGCCAGCGCGAGAAAACGTTCATTGTTTTCAATTAGCATGGGAATGATCGGATCATCCTTGTGCAACAGAAAATTATGATCAAGGTGCTGATCGATATAGTTTTCAACACAGTCTTTGATCTCGGAGAAATCACAGACCATGCCTTGCTCGTTAAGTTGCGCCTGCTGTATCGAAATCGAGGCTTTGACGCTATGGCCATGCAGATTCCGGCATTTGCCCGGATGGTTCATTAACCGGTGGCCGTAGCAGAAATAGACCTCTTTGGTAATCGTAAACATAATTAAAGTAAAACAGCTTTGTGGTTTTTAACAGTAAAGGCGATTAATTCCCTTTTATGCTTTGTATGGTAGCGGCAATTTCGTAGCGATCATTTTCACGTTTTATACTTCTGACCACTTCAATAAAAGCCGTCATCGGCGGTGTAATGGC
>CAYPJI010000078.1:7443-9015 GCA_964411045.1 uncultured Methylobacter sp.
TTGATCTCCATGGCTTTACCGGGTTCAAAAGACCGGTCGGCAGTGAATGATACGCTGGCGCCGCTGATCGATGTACAGCGCCCCCGATAATATTCACTCGAGCCAGCGAGTCTATAGATGATATCGCAGTTTACTTCTGTGCGAGCGTAGCTGCGTTTTTCATCATATTCCATCATATGATTTCCCCTGCCAAGTATTGTTCGTTATCGCGTTCACTATGAGCCGTATCATTTTAGCGGCGCAGTGTACTATAAAAAGTACACGGATGGGTGATGAATTGCAGCAAGGTTATTAATTGAGTGTGCTACTGGATATTAGCCTGAATTTATGTAATATGGTACACCAAACACAACCGGACTTGAGTATTATCGAATGACCAGAGCAACAATTTTAACGGGAATTACTACCACAGGTACGCCTCATTTGGGCAATTATGTAGGCGCCATCAGGCCGGCGATTGCCGCCAGCAAAGATGCGCATGTTTCGCCATTTTACTTCCTTGCCGACTATCACGCGCTGATCAAATGCCAGGAGCCGGAGCGGGTCCGCCAGTCCAGTCTTGAAATTGCGGCAACCTGGCTGGCTTTGGGGCTGGATACCTCGAATGCCGTGTTTTACCGGCAATCCGATGTGCCCGAGATTATGGAGCTGACCTGGTTGCTGACTTGCGTCACGGCAAAAGGCTTGATGAACAGGGCGCACGCTTATAAGGCCGCGGTTGCCGAAAACGAGGAGGGCGGCGAGAACGATCCCGATAAAGGCGTGACCATGGGGCTGTTCAGTTATCCGATCCTGATGGCTGCCGATATTCTGATGTTTAATGCCCATAAAGTACCGGTTGGCAAAGATCAGATTCAGCACATCGAAATGGCCAGAGATATCGCAGGACGCTTCAATCATATTTACGGCGAGCACTTCGTATTGCCTGAAGCGGTTGTCGATGAAAATGCCGCAACCCTGGCGGGGCTGGATGGCCGGAAGATGAGCAAGAGTTATAACAACACCATTCCCTTGTTCGAGCCTGAGAAAAAATTACGTAAGCTGATCAATAAGATCAAGACCAACTCCCTGGAGCCCGGTGAGCCCAAGGACCCGGAAACCTGTACGTTATTCAGCACTTATAAGGCGTTCGCTACGCCATCGGAAGTGGCCGAGATCCGTCAGCGCTATGCGGACGGCATAGGCTGGGGGGAAATGAAACAGGTCTTGTTCGAACATGTCAATGAACAAATTGCGCCGGCAAGAGAGCGTTACGAGGCATTGATGCAGGCGCCGGAGCACATTGAACAGCAATTGCGGGAAGGCGCCGAAAAAGCACGTGCGATCAGCGTGCCTTTTATCAAGGAATTGCGCCAAGCCGTTGGTATTTCGCGGATCTCGGCGTGAAAAGGACAAGTTTCAGCGGCTGGCTCAGTCAGGCTTTATGGCTGATTGGCCGTGAGCCTCTGGTGTGGATCGGATATATGTTGGTTACCTGCCTTCTGTTAGGCGTCGGGCGTGTATCATTGGCTTTGGGCGTCTTTCTGTCGGTGGCGAGTCTGTTCGTCGGCGTCGGCATGGCAAAATACACTG
>CAYPJI010000079.1:0-8953 GCA_964411045.1 uncultured Methylobacter sp.
CTGCGCCCGTCTTTGATCTGGCTGATGATGTAGCCGCCTTTGGTGCAATGCCGCAGAATCAGCAAGTCATATTGCAGGGCGCTATTGGGATTGTAATGCTTGAAGATTTGGGGTAAACCTTTTTTCAGGCCTTTATCACTAAGCCAGCCAGAACGGGAATAAAACTCGGGGTTTTCTTCTTTCTGACAAGGTAGCGCCAGGTTTATATAGAAAGGATTGTCTTTATGAACGCGGTCATCAAAGTTTCTGTACAAATAGGCAGTTTCCATGGGACACCCATATAAATCAAAATGTTATGTGGGTATTATCCATTGTTTATGTTAAGAAATAGTGACAGCTCCTGAATTGAAACGTTTTCGTGATGATGTTGTTTGATGTGTGTCGTGGTTTACCTTGGTGGATACGTAGCCGACAGCATTACCTACCATAGTGACTCTGCATCTATCTTGCATGCTTCGCATGCGCCATTGGTGCAGGTGAAAGTTCGGAAACCCCCATAAGTGCGTTGGCAGTGGAACCAGATACACATAAAAATTTTTCTTACGATTCTTTCAAATATTTTAAACCTATATTAATAGTGTCCACATATAAGTTGGTATTTATTATTGGGCTTCCTTTTCCCGTATTAAGAAATGTCTTTTTATATTCTTGACATGGTTCAATTTTCAGATTCATGGCTAATTATAAGGGGAGATAGTCATCTATGTAATGTTACATAGCAGCGCTCATGGACCAGGTGCCTGTTTCGTAATTGAAAATTTCCTCGGGGGTCAAGGCATCTTGTCTTACCCAAATACGCACCCATTGCACTACAACATCGTTGGGATCTGTATGAATAAAACTATATACAAGAGTTGGGTCTTGCAGTGTTAAACCGAGATGCTGGGCAGCATGAGGTGGTGCCAGTGCTACAGAAAGTCGACGACGTAACTGTGAAAACTCCACACCTGTTTCGCGCAGGATTTGTGTCATGGGAAGTTTCTGAAGTTTTTCCATAGGTAATGTCTGGCCGAGTTCAGTACGTTGTGCATTAAGGGTAACACTATGTGGTTTACCTTGGTAAAGGCGTAGGCGACTGCATTGCCATAACTCTGATCCAGCATCTACGTTGAATGCTTCACATGCTTCGGTGGGTGCCTGATGTACACCACATGAAAGAATTTGATATTTAAAGAGTCTAGGGGCTCCTACAGAAACTTGAATGATTGGGGGGGCAATAGTGTTGCTCCGAAGGTGTGGGCGGTGAATGACGATTGCACGCTTTCCCCGAGTGCGTTCTATGAAACCATCTGAGGCCAGCCTATTTAATGCTTTGCGGGAAGTGATGACGCTTACTCCGAATTGTTCGGCTAGGTCTTTTTCTCCAGGGAAACCAAGGCGGCCAATCCAATCTCCATTTTCTATTTCAGAGCGTAGGTGCAGATAAATCTGATGATGCAATGGCAATTCAGAATTAAGCACTTGATGGGAAGGATTTGTTCGTTTTTGCATATTGTATTTTGAACTTTGTGAATGCTTGATAGTAAATGGCTCTTGTGCAGATTTATCTGTAAATTGCATGGCGTTTTTTTACCAGGAAGCGAAAAAAATGTTATTCCATGCAGTGAGAATAACCTTTTTTATCTATTAATGCGATCCCTCCTGTTGTTATATGAGAAAAACAATAACTTGATCTTTTTTTAAATATTAGTTCTAATGATCACATGTGAACAATATATCTTTTAAGGGTTAGAAATAATGCAAACAATGACGTAATGATCCATCTTTAATTCGTTTTATATGTTCGAAAAAAGAAGGCAAATGGTTTGTTATTGGTTTGTTGTGAAATTTATTAAATAAAGTAAAGGAGCAATCGTGAGTGGAGCTTTAGAAAATAAGGTAGTCGTAGTAACAGGTGCCGGAGCTGGAATAGGGCATGATATTAATTATATTGCGCTGACTGGTGCGTTGCATGCGATAGGAGAGTCTGGTGGGGCACCAGTGCCACCGTTGAATTATGTGGGTGATTACGGTGGTGGAGCCATGCTTTTGGCGGTAGGTGTACTCGCTGCATTGTTAGACGCCCGGAATTCAGGCAAGGGGCAGGTCGTGGATGCTGCAATGACAGATGGAGTTTCATTGCTATCTTCTATTTTCTATGGGCTTCATGCAGATAAGCGTTGGACCGATGAGCGTGGTAGCAACTTGTTGGATGGCGGTGCATTCTATTATGGAACTTACGAATGTGCCGATGGAGGTTATGTTGCAATCGGTGCGATTGAACCTCAGTTTTATGCCGAACTGCGGATTGTCTGATCCAATTTTTGATAATCCGGCAAATAAAAGTATTTGGCCCGAGGCCAAAAACAAATTGGCGGAAGTGTTTCGTACCCGAACGCGTGATGAATGGTGTGCTCTTCTGGAAGGAACAGATGCATGCTTTGCCCCGGTGTTAGATTGGACTGAAGCACCTCATCATCA
This sequence comes from uncultured Methylobacter sp., assembly GCA_964411045.1. Lineage (GTDB taxonomy): Bacteria > Pseudomonadota > Gammaproteobacteria > Methylococcales > Methylomonadaceae > Methylobacter. Next base: position 2,461 of record CAYPJI010000079.1, read on the forward strand.
TCACAATGCTGCCAGACAAACTTTTATATCAAATGGGGGAGTGATTCAACCAGCACCTGCACCCCGTTTTTCTCGTACGGTTAATGCCGTACCGGTAATGGTACATAGGACATCGGTTAAGCAGGTTATCAGCGATTGGAGTTCAGAGGCTGTTTAAATTGGCGGAATAAAAATGTAATGTTGGTAATCAATATATGATGCACTACGATTTTATGCTGAATAAAGGTGAAGATTTGTGTGAGTTTTAGATTTATCTATCACTGTATAGACAGGCACAGATTGTTCAATACAGGGGTGTAATGTACCAGAAAATATATTTTTATATTTTTGACACAAATCAATTTTTAACCAAGCTATAAAAACAGAACATAATTCTATTTTTTGTTTAACTTAAGCGAATGAATTTAGAGTAATCAGGAGACACTATAAATGATAATCAGAAAATATATTAAATCCGGTGCGTTAGCGCTTTCAGCTGTCACGGCAATGGGTTTTTCATCTTTTGGTCATGGACAGGTTAGTTCAACTAAAGTAATAAAGATGGTTGTGCCTTATGCGGCAGGGGGCGGAACAGATATTTTGGCCCGTCAGGTTGCCGAAGCCCTGGGGCCTGAGCTTGGAGCCACAATTGTGGTAGATAACAAGGCAGGTGCCAGTGGTAATATTGGTGCTATGGATGTAGTTAGGTCTGCACCAGATGGTAATACTTTGTTTATGGGAGATTTGGCTTTGGCCGTAAATCCGAACTTGTTCAAATCCATGCCTTTTAATCCGGAAAAAGATCTAACTCCTATTGCTATGGTGGGTACCGCTCCATTGGTTCTGGTTGTGGGCAAGCAAACAAATTTTAAAACCGTAAAGGACCTTGAACAACAGGCTAAAGAGAAACCCGGCTCAATTACATTCGCATCAGCAGGCAACGGTAATCCTCCGCATCTGGCAGGAGAGCTGTTTAAAATAAGTACTGGAACTGATATTGTTCATGTACCTTATAAAGGAGTTGGTCCTGCCCTGAATGATTTACTGGGGGGGCATGTATCCATGTTATTTACTGGTATCAGCAGTACCAAACAGCATATTGATTCGGGAACGTTGACCGCATTGGCTGTTACGGGCAAACAACGAGCCAGTACTTTACCTAATGTACCAACGATGGCCGAGGCCGGCTACCCCGATGTAAACGTAACTTCTTGGTGGGCTATTTTTGCACCGGCAAACTTATCTTCTGAAATGACTGAGTCTATAAGCAGTGCCGTTGAGCGAGCCATGAAAAATCCAGATTTGGTGCAACGGTTTGCTGATAGAAATATTGACGTCAGTTATTCCAATTCAGAAGAATTAAAAGCTACTTTGCGTACTGAAACGGATAAATGGGCGAAAGTATTGCAAGCTGCGAATATAGTGGCACAGTAATCAATATATCCAATCAATATATGCCTTATCAAAATGGGGAAATTTATGAACTTTAAACCAGAAGGGCTGACATAGTCAGCCCTTCTGGTTTCGATAAAGATATTGTGCAGATATATTTAAAAAGGTCTTTAAGTTAGCTCCCGCAGACTTTGGAAGCCTGAGGGAGCTTAAAATATCAAGCTGGCGTAATTTTGAGCTGCGTCATATTACCACCTAAACGCTTGGTCAGCATAATGGCAGACTTCCAAAGTGCTTGTTCCATAAGTTTGACCTTCTCTGGAGTAAATCGGTTACAGGGACCACTGAGTGTTAATACTCCCCGTAGTTCACCCGTAGGGCCAAAGATAGGAGCACCAATGCCGGCCATATCCATCTCGACTTCACCATAGCTATAGGAAAGTGGCCGCTGTCTGAGTGCTTCGTATTGTGAATCATTGGGTTGGGCGAAGGCTAGAAGCAGCTTGCCTGCAGCACCCTTGCCGAGAGGCCGGATATCACCGGCCTGGGTATGATCGCGTATTAGATGTGGAGAGTCTACACGCCATAGACAGACACGGTATTCACCCTGCCGGATATTAAATGAGGCACTTTCACCGGTTTGGTCAGTTAAGTCGCGTAGTATAGGAAGTATCCATTCTGCTGGTATGACTGAGGTCTGATAACGAGCTCCAAGTAAAAATGGCTTTGGTCCGATTTGATATGTACCATCTTCAAGCTTGATCAGGTATTCATATTTAACCAGCGTTTCTGCCAATCTCAGAATAGTACTTTTGTACAAACCGGTACGGCTAGACATTTCGGCCAGCGTTAAAGCAGCGGCATTACCTTCAAAAGCATTTAGGATTTCAAGCGCTCTTTCAACAGAGGCAACAGTCGTTACCTCTGTGTTTTTTGTATCTTTACCCTGCATTAGTTAGAGTCTCGCATTATGGTTTCACTTCGTTACCTTAACGCCAGTTTACCAATAAATCAGAGAGCTCATTCAGCAACTCCGGTTTATCATCCAAATAATGAGGGGCCCCTTTTAGCGCATAATGGGTACCTCGTGAGCCAGCAGCAGTCATCCAGGCATTGATTTGGCTGGGGAAAACGGTCTGGTCTGCCGTGTGCTCCACCACAAGTACAGGCACTGTTGTATTAGCCAAGCAACGAGGGCCGTTTGCACGGGTATGTGTCGGACTCCATTGGCTAAGGAATGAGCGTAATGTGCAAATGCGTCCCAATCCGATAGCGGCCTGGTTTGTTAGTACTGCTTGTCCCTGGATTGTGCCTTGCTTACGATCATTTGCATCGAGTGAGAGATCCAGCAGTCGTGGATCTGCCTGTGTGCGATGGATAATAAAAGGCTCATCAGCAACCTCAAGTGGCACTGTAGCTTCCAGTTGTTTGATGCGTGCCAATACCCAGTTAGTGATACGTTCCATACGCTGTTGCTGAGCGTAACGGTAACGTTTTAGCCACTCAGCCGGAAAAGCAGGCCCATTTTCCGGATTATACATGCTAAGAGAATTATCAATCAGATCGGGGTAACGCTCATCAAGAACGGATGGGTCAATCTTGGATAATAACTGCTCGGCCCGGCCAGGATGGGCGCAGACCATGGCCAGAGCGTCAGCAGGGGGAAAATCAGTTTGCTCAAGATTGATAGGTTGACCATCAGGGGTTGTGGTAATAGTTAGTTTTTCTGCCTGTTCTTGATAGAGGGCAGCCATTGACCCCCCTCCGGAATTACCAATCAGTACGATACGTTCATAGCCTAATTCACGTAAATGGCGGATGCTTGCTCCGAGATCTTGAATGGCGCGCTCCATAAACAGCATGGTATCGTTGGCGACATAACGGGTGTTAACCAAATAAACAGCGACACCACGTGCAATGAGTGGTTCAATTAAATAGTGGCTGTGAAAATTGCTAGTTGGATGAGTCAGTACAAAAACTGTATTGGTTTTTTGTGCAGGAGTAACTAATCGACAGAAGATTTTTGGGTTGCGTCTTTGAATACCGCTCTGACTTTCCATAAAGCCACCTGGCTTAACTGGAATTTCAATAAATTGATCCATTCTATTTCCTATATTCTTTATATTTATGTATTTCTAGTGTCAAGCACCACGTATCCGGTCAATCAGAATATCAATGCCATCTGTTGGCCATTGATCGCCACGCCAGGCAACATGCCCATCCGGACGGACAAGTACGAGCTTACGCTGGTATAGCTCAATAACATTTTCTTCTGCACAATTAATGACTTCCAGAGGCAGGCGCTTTTCAGTGGCTTTGGTGATAAAGTCGGTTGTGTCGGGAGTATCATCACCTAATACCAGAAGTACAAAATCCTTGCCGTACCAGTCTAGTGTTGATTTTCCGTTACTTAACCAGGCGTGAGGTGCACGTGCTCCGGGTTGGCTGGTTTGGCGATATACCATCACTTCTGCAGGATGCAGCTCTTTCCATTCAACCTTGACAGGGCTGCCTTCGTTGATGTGCACCATTAAGCGTTGCCATTCACGCAGGTTTGCAGCATTAAGTGGCGTGCCATCGCTCATGAAGCCTTTGGGTATATCTTGTATAGGGAGCTCCGTGGTTGCAATTGTTTCACCATGTATATCAGGCGCATTATCCTGCCAGCATAATGGTGAGTTTTGATAGACGTAACCCAGATCAATACCCAGCTTATACCATTCGCGTAGCATGGTTGCTGAAAATTTACGACCTACTTCGTAACGCGTCAGCGCTCCTTCATAGCTAGAATCAAGTAGTGTTGGGTTATGTCCAGGGGACATCATGCGTCGCCAGTTTCCGCTTGCTTCACGTACAGCCCGTGAACCAGCAGGGCGACGTTCAATATCGTAAGTTTCCAGAAGATTAGTGCCGGCCCAGCCTTTTATTGTTGCGTCCAGTTTCCAGGCCAGATCAACAGCATCTTTAATGCCCGTATTCATGCCGAAACCCCCTGTGGGTGAGGTAGCATGGCATGCATCACCAGCCAGAAAAACACGGCCACGGCTATATTGATCGGCGACGAGTTCGCGTCGTGCCCAATTCAGTATCGAGACAATTTCATACTGACAGGGTTTTCCTATCATTCGTTGCAGATATGCATTAATTTCTTCGTTGGTCAATTTGCGTTTTTCATCATTGAACAACTGGGCCCGCCATTCATTACGGCCGTTAATAGCTGACATAGTGCCATAAGTGCCTTCAGGACCAACGAATAACCAGCGGTAGCCTGGGCGTTTATCGTGATATGCGAATAAATCATCGCAGCGGAACATAACATTGGTTGTGTAATTGTGCAGACCCACACCATTAAAATCGATGCCAAGTTGCTCTCTGACAATACTGTTGGCACCGTCGCAGGCAACCAGATAGCGTCCGGTTATCGTTTGCTTTTCACCAGTGTTTACATTTTCGTAATGAACACATACGTTATCTGTAGTTTCTTCAAAACTAATATAACGTGAATTAAAGCGTAGCGAGACATCATCGAATGATTCAGCAAAACGTCGTAAAATTGGATCGAAAAAATTCTGGGGACAGCGAATACGTGTTTCTGGGCTTGGGCCTTCACGTTTGATTTCAGCACCTCCCGAGGGTACGGCAAAAGATTCGCGTCCCAACTCGTATCCAGCGAGGCTGGTAACATATACCATGTCTTGCGGGTAGTTGGCTGGAAACGGAAATTTTTTCATTTCATCAATTAATCCCCAGCGGCGACAAAACTCCATAACGCGAAGATCAATTCCATCCATCTTGGGGTGGTGCACAATACCATCAGACTGTTCAAGCAATACGCAGCGATTGCCACGCCAGCCAAGTTCTCCTGCCAGGGCCAAACCAACTGGGCCTCCGCCAACAATGATTATGTCGGTATCATGTATTGGTGATTGATTAACTGAAGTCATTTAGATCCCGTGCTCCATGTCAAGATGACGAACGGGTTGTTTGGTACGACTCCATTCTTCCAGAATACGATGCGCATCACGTTCGGTGCGCTCATCAGGTACGACTTTACGGATAGTGAGTTCCAGACGATGACCATTAGGATCGAAGAAATAAATGGAAATGCACAGATGACCGTCTTTGGGGCCAATAACCTTAATGCCAGCTTTTTCAAGTCTTTCTTTGGCTGCTAGCAGGGTTTCACGATCATTAACCTGTAATGCTAAATGTTGTACCCATTCTGGGGTATTTGGATCACGACCCATTGGTTTTTCTTCAGGTGTTTCGAAGAATGCTACGCAACCCCCATCTTGCATGGCAAAGAATATATGAATATGTGGGCAATATTCTTTGGTGGATTGAACATGCGAGTCTGTGACAGCAGCGACTAGTCGCATGTCAAGCAGTTTTGTATAAAACTCGGTGGTTTCTTTGGCATCCTTGCAGCGATAAGCGACATGATCAAGTTGACGAGGTGTGAAATTCATTGTGGTAGCTCCTGTTTTGCAGTCAATTGTGACGGTATGCCACATACTCAAATAACTGTAATTGAAATATAATAGAACATCGTTCTATTTTAAATTAGGGTATACCCTTTTGATCTGCGTGGAATACTCTTCATCAGTTGAATTGGAATGTGATTATGATGAAAAGCGGATATTTATAGGCTCTAACAAACAATGTTTGTTAGAGCCTATAAATATCCGCTTTTATTGTTCCGATTGCTAATTAATAGCAGACTCATTGCGATGAAACTACTCGCCAATATCCTCGTTCCAGAGCTCCGGCTTGCTGGCAATGAAATGGCGCATCAGTTCAATGCAGGTTTCATCTTGCAAAACCTGCAACTCCACACCCTGGCTGCGTAACAGTGCCTCACCCCCCATAAAGGTCTGGTTCTCACCAATGATGACCTTGGGAATGCCATAAAGCAGAATGGCGCCGGTACACATGGAGCAGGGTGACAGCGTTGTGTAAATTACCGATTCCCGGTAGATGCGGGCGGGTTGCCTGCCTGCATTTTCCAGGGCATCCATTTCGCCATGAAGAATGGCACTGCCTTGCTGGACGCGCCGATTGTGTCCGCGACCAATAATGCGTCCTTGGTGTACCAGTACCGAGCCTATGGGAATGCCGCCTT
>CAYPJI010000080.1:0-314 GCA_964411045.1 uncultured Methylobacter sp.
TCTTGAGCCCCTTTGATATCGGTAATATCTTCAGTTGTGCCGAAGGCGCCTAACAGCGAGCCATGCTCGTCGAATTCCAGTTCAGCCAGTTCACGCACCCACTTGATTTTTTTTCCCACGATAAGCCGGTGCTCAAGGTCGTAGTGCTTGCCGGCAAGCGCCTCTTTCCATGTTTTGTCGACCAACTCTCTGTCTGCGGGATGGACAGCGTCAAGAAAAGACTCATAGGTCAAAGGCGTGCCTTTGGGGACACCAAAAATTCGATAATTTTCGTCTGACCATTCCAGTATGTTTTTGTGAATATCCATGCGCCA
>CAYPJI010000080.1:324-6332 GCA_964411045.1 uncultured Methylobacter sp.
TGGGCGCGATTCAGATCGATTTGGCTTTCTCGCAAAGCTTCCTCGATTCGCTTGCGGTCAGTGATGTCCATGCTTACTGTGGCCAGGCCAGCTATTTTGCCGTTTAAGTCCTTTAGCGTGAAGACATTGTAGATAATCCATACGGCTTCGCCGGTTTTAAAGTGCCGCAGGCGGATTTCACTAACATTACGGTCGTTCTTCAATACCATGGGAAAGAACTCATTCATGACGAATTCCTGGTCTTCCGGAAAAAAGAATTCCTTGACCGGTGTTTTTATCCCTTGCTCGAGACTATCCAGGCCTACGAGGCGCAAGCCGGCATCATTGATAAAAAAAGGCACGAATTCCATATCGCATATGCCGATAAATTCGGTGCTGCTTTTGGCAAGTTCAATATATAAATCCCGCTCTGCTCTTGTTTTATCGCGTTCGGCGATCTCCTTTTTAAGCTGCTCCTCTCGCTCCATGACCTTATGCAATACTCGCTGTTCGCGCTTGTATAAGAGCGAAATCATCAGGCTGAATATTGCGCCTACACTTACTAAAAGTGCAATGCGCAGGGCGTCACTGGATTTGGCAATATAAAGAGATCCGTGAGGCTCGACTAAAAAATAAGCGCTTGCCGCCGCGCTCAACAGCGTAGTGAAAAAACCCGCAATCAATCCACCGTGCCAGGCGGCGAAAGCAATTACAATTAAAAAGAGCTGCAGCGGCGGCGGTGATTCTCCGAAAATGGATTGCAGGTCCTTCAAGATAATCAGGATAGCTGTGACAGCTAATATCGAGATTATATAGATGTTACTGAGAAAAGATTTAATATGAATCATTTTTATCTGTAGCGATCTATATCGTTGTTCATGGGCTTAATCCATTGCATGAGAACTCCAAAGAATAAAATAGACGAAGTTTAAGTCAATAGGCTTTTAATCTTAATGGTGAAAATACTTATAAATTAATCGATGAAGGTGGAGGATCATCTTTTCCTTCCATAGTAAAGCCTATGGAAACATGCGATGATAGTCCAACTTGTTTTTACAACCCTATTTTTTCAAGTAGAGAATTTTTTAAAGCCCAGGTTCAATGATAAAAAGCATAATCATTGACCAGTACAGAAACTGCGGAGAAATTGATGCTCAATAAAGTGATGTTGATAGGCAACTTAGGGGCAGACCCCGAAGTTCGGTATATGCCTTCAGGTGGCGCCGTTACCAATATCAGCCTGGCTACTACGAGGCGATGGAAAGATAAACAAACCAATGAGAGGCGTGAGGCCACTGAATGGCATCGCGTAATATTTTTTAACCGTTTAGCTGAAGTAGCGGGTGAATATCTCAAGAAAGGCAGTCAGGTTTACGTTGAAGGTCGCTTGCAAACCAGAAAATGGCAAGGCCAGGATGGGCAAGATCGTTATACGACCGAAATCATAGCGGAAGAAATGCATATGCTGGGCAGCCGCAGCGGAGGCACTTCCAGTTTTGGAACGGATCAGCCTCAGTCCGGTCATGCCGCACCGCCTTCAAGACCTCAACCGTCCCAGGGAAATGCTCCGTCGATGCCGACGCCACCGCCAGATTATGATGATTTTGATGACGATATTCCGTTCTGATGGATACAGGACTTACGCAGTTTACTTGTTTGACCGCCGAAACAAGCGGTTCTAAAACCTGTGGGGCGACTGCCAACAGTAGGCGCTCTAGGCGAAGTCGCCCCCACAGGCTTGCGTAAGTCCTGTATCTTTGATTACATGGCAGGTTGAACCATGACGGGTTGATGTCTCGTTCGCTCCACTCAGTTCTTTCTGCGCATCCCATCCTCAATACCCCGAGTTTCTATCCTGACTTCATATGGTTAGTCATTCATCAGGAATCGCTGGCCTTCCCCCCATTCTAAAGGTTCGGCGAAACCACCTTACACCACATTCTCCTAGCATTACCATGTGGCTGACATTTACAAAACTAGTCTCAGGTATCCTACAGGGCAAGCGCATATAAATCTGGCAAAAAATCAGAGATACTGTGCATTTTGGATAACAGACAACAGCCTTGAGTTTACAGGAAGCCTTTTCAACGCTGGAAGACCCCCGAGTCGAGCGGCATCCCTTCGCATGACTGCAGAGCGCGGGTCATTGCGCGTCTTGAACCGGCTAAACTGAGCGAGTGCTTTATTACTTGAGCTCTTGGAGCTGAGAGGCTGCATCGTCACGATTGATGTGATGGGCTGCCGAGCCGATATTGCCGCCAACCTCGTTAACCGACAAGCCGATTACGTGTTGGCGGTGAAGAGTAACCAGAAGCGGCTGCGTGAAGCCATCAGCGATTATTTTGAAGTCGCCATCGCCTCCGCAAGCCTGACTTATGTCAGTTGCAGCACCACGAGGAGACCACATCGGGGCATGGACGTATTGAAACGCGGCGATGTTACCTGACGACCTGCCTAGACACGCTGCCCGATGCCGACCGTTGGCAAAGCTTGGCCAGCATCGGCCTGGCTGAAAGCGAGCGCCGCATCAACGGCGACGTGAGCATTGAGCGGCGGCACTACCGCTGTTCTTTAACCGATGTGGAGGTGTTTGCCCATGCGGCACGGGCGCATTGGGATGTCGAGAATAGCTTGCATTGGGTGCTGGACGTGACGTTTAGAGAGGATGACTCGCGCATCCGCACCGGCTATGCTCCGGAAAACTTTAATATTGTCCGGCAACTGGCTATTAACCTGTTGAAAAATGCCCCCTCCAAATTGAGCATCAAACGCAAGCGGTTTCGAGCGGCATTAAATGATCAATTTAGGGAGAAGGTCATTTTTTCTTCTTGATATTTATATGCGCTTGCCCTGACCCCAGAGCAATGGCTCTCGTGACGTGATGAAGAGCCGGAATTTTAATTTTTGTCGTGTACAGAGTAACCGGATAATAGTTCTCAAGAAAAATGCTCCGTATGAAACCAGTCCAGTTTGTCGTGTAATGTCACGACAGTACCAATAATGATCAATGTTGGAGGTTTGATGTCCTGGCCAGCTACCAAACCGGGCAAGGATTCCAATGTGCCGGTGATAACCCGCTGGTTGGCTGTGGTGCCTTGTTGCACCAAGGCGACTGGCAAATCTTTAGGACTGCCGTGCTCAACTAAAGATTGGCAGATTTTTTCCAGTCCGACCAGTCCCATATAAATGACAATGGTTTGATTGGGGGCCGCCAATTGTTTCCAGTTCAGATTGATGGAATTGTCTTTTAGATGACCAGTCACGAAGGTGCAGGACTGGGCATGATCTCTATGTGTCAGCGGAATGCCGGCATATGTGGCGCAGCCTGAAGCGGCGGTAATGCCTGGCACAACCTGAAAATTGATTCCCTGTTGCATAAGGGTTTCTATTTCCTCGCCGCCGCGGCCGAAAATAAAAGGATCGCCGCCTTTTAGCCTGACTACGCGTTTCCCTGCTTTCGCCAAATCCGCCAGCAGGATGTTGATGGATTCCTGCGGGAGCGCATGGTTATGGCGTTGTTTGCCGACATAGATTTTTTCCGAATCTCGACGGGCTAAATCGAGGATCTCGGGCGAGACCAGCCGGTCGTAGACGACCACGTCAGCCTGCTGCATCAGCCTCAGGGCGCGAAAAGTCAACAAGTCGGCTGCGCCGGGGCCGGCTCCGACCAGATAGACTTCGCCAACATTAATGTTTTCTTTCTGATTAGTGAGCGTCTGCTCGAGCTTTTGTTCAGCTTCCTGTTCTTTGCCTGAGAAAATCAGTTCGGCAATGGAACCTTGTAATGCATTCTCCCAAAAAATCCTGCGCTGAGACGGCTCTTTAATGACTTCTTTAACGCGTGATCTGAATTTTTCGGCAATATAAGCCAGTCGTCCATAAGACGGCGGAATCAGGCTTTCTATTTTAGCTCGAAGCAGCCTGGCTAAAACCGGCGAAGCGCCGCCGGATGATACGGCGGCAACGACAGGCGAACGATCTATAATGGCAGGAAAGATGAAACTGCAAAGTTCGGGGCTATCGACCACGTTCACGGGGATATTTTGTTCAGCAGCTGTTTTAGCAACTAATTTATTCGTATCGGCATTGTCGGTAGCCGATACGACCAGTCTGAATCCATGCAGGTCGGACGGAGAAAAAGTTTTATTCAGTATGTTCAGATTGTGAGACTCTCTCAGATTGGCAACGGCGGTACTTATTTCACTGGCGATGACAGTGATTTTTGCATCGGCTCGAGCCAATAAATCAATTTTGCGGGCGGCGACTTCGCCAGCACCGACAACGAGACAATTCTGATCTTTAAGTTGTATGAAAATTGGAAAATAATCCATTGTATTTCTATGATTCGCGGATTAAGTAGAGAATGGTATTATAAGCATTCTGAAGCAAGTTAAGAACCTTTATAACCAAGCAATGATTGAATTTAACCTCGAATTAGATGCCAGCGGCTTAAATTGCCCCCTGCCTTTATTGCGCCTGAAAAAAATATTGACGGAAATGATCAGTGGAGATGTTGTCAAAGTAATCGCGACAGATCCTGCTGCGCATTTGGATTTTGGCGTTTATTCTGACCAGACAGGCAATCAAATTATTGAATTTATAAAAGAATCGGAAAGACAGATTTTTTACATCAAGAAGAAATGATCAGCTTGGCGACAGATAGGGCGGGGTGTTCGACTGATACCGAACCGCAGATATAACAAATAATAAAATGGGAGCTACAATAAAGATGGACATAGTGAAAATCAGATTTTTCTCAGGCGCGCCCCTGCATTGCCTGTTTTTAGTGCTCAATTGCACGTATCCATAACCTAGAATGTAGACATCTGCTCAATGCTATCAGGCGAATTCATATGATTTCATGGTTTGATTCATCATATATTTAGCCGATTCTGCATATCCTATGCGCTATGAGAAATTCGGACTATCCGCAATTTTCAAGATGCCTTCCGTCATCAGATCTTTAGCGCTCGCCGTTTTTGCATTATTGCTGGTTATCATCAGCCCTGTAGGGTACTCCGAGACTGAAACTAATGCCCACTTAGACGGCAATACACTGTATTTTTATAATTCCGAGACAAATATAAACAATTATGTTTCATTGAAGGTCGCATTTGATACCTATCTTGCAAAATTTGGGGCTTTCCATTTTCAGCCGTTCAGCGACAAAGATACTTTTGAGAAAACGCTTATAGAGAAGCAAGACGGCGGTTTTTTACTTTCCAGCTGGCACTACCGTATTTTACAAAAAAAAATACCGATGATACCGGTTTTGGTGGGGGTGTCGCACGGTAAATCGACTCAGCGCAAGGTTCTGTCTGCAAAAAATCAGATTGATAAAGTTGAGTTATTAAAGGGCGGAAAAATTGCTTCGGCAGCTAATGAAGCCTATACCCGAACCATTCTTAACCAGATTCTGGGCGGGAAAAGTGCAGAGATTCTTGCACAGGTAGAGTTGATTCTGGTGCCGAAAGATATTGATGCCTTAATGGCAGTAGGCTTTGGAATGGCCGATGCGGCTTTAACCACAGAAGACAGTCTTGAAAGTCTCGCGAAAATTAATCAGAAGCAGTACAGCATGCTGACTCGTTTGGGGGCAAGCGAGAAACAATTTCTCACATTGGCTGTGGTGCCGAAAAAGACGGCTATGAATAGCGCTGCCTTGCTTGAAATTTTAGAGAGTATGAGCAAAGCCCCTGAAGGCGAAAGTAAGTTGAAAATGCTTGGCCTTGATAGTTGGCGAAAGCTTACTCAGTCTGAGCTCAAGGAGCTTGAGCCCTAGTATGATGATAAATATGGCAAGCACTATTGCAGACTGTTTTTTAATTTTGCGAGCAGCATTCGTCAGGACAATAGGCGTGCTATTGTCTATGTCAGTGCTGGCATTATTTCAGGCAGATGAAGCGAGGGCGGAAGAAAGCAGAGGCATATTGATTCTTAATTCGAACTCCGCGGTAAAAAATTATGAATTGGCTCAAGCGGCGTTTGCAGCAGATTCGGCAGAAATAAAGGCCAAAATAAATCTTGGG
>CAYPJI010000080.1:6342-8918 GCA_964411045.1 uncultured Methylobacter sp.
GGGATAGTTCAAACGATATCGATACAGTCAGAGAACGGATTCGGCAAGTCAATCCTGATGCAATTTATGCAATTGGTTCGAAAGCTTACTTGCTGGCACATGATATTGCGGAAGATAGAAAAATAATTTTTTCATCCGTGCTGAATTGGCAGCGCTTGCCGATGAGTAAGCATTCTTATGGTGTCTCCAACGAGTTATCGCCGGGTATGCAGTTGATGACTTATCGTTATCTTTTCCCGAAGCTGAAAAAGATCGGGGTCATCTATAGCGAGAAATTTAACAAGGAATGGCTGTCGGCAGCAGCTGAAACCGCAACAGATGTGGGCATGGAAATCGTTAGCATACCCATTGCCGAACCGGCAGAGTTGACTTCTACCCTGGAAAAACTTTTGCCGTCAGTGGATGTGCTATGGCTTATTTCCGATCCAGTCGTTCTTGCTGATCAAGAATCTGCGCTTGAAATCTTTAACCGGAGCGCGACGGCGAAAAAGCCGGTCATCGCTTATGCTGAAATATTTTCTACATTGGGCGCAACGCTGGTGATATCGGCTGATATTTCCACGATGGGCTTGCAGGCGGCAACTCTGACGAGAGATTTGCTGGAGCATAAAGAGATTTTGCGGCCCGTGGTTGATCCCGCCGGTTCTTATATTATGCTTAACATGAAGAAAGTGAAGGAATATGGATTAGATTTGAATAACGAAGCCTTGGGTTCGGTTAATCAAATTATCGAATAATCTTTGATAGATCAATCTGAGAATAGAACAAATGGTTAAACGGAGTATTTACAAAAAGCTGCTTGTGACGATGGTGGGTTTAATTATCGCCTTGTTGACCATGTTGACCTTTGTTCAAATCAAGTTTCAAAAAGATATGTTTGAAAAGGAGCTGGATAAACGCATTGCGTTGATGAAAGGAAAATTGATAGATAGAGGACAAATTCTTTCCGACAGCTTATCCGGCCAGGTTAAAGACGGTATCGCTTCCGTTAATCTTTCACACGTTTCCGATCTGTTAAGGAATGCGGTGCAGGAGAATGCAGAGCTTCATTACATAATCCTGATGCAGTCCTCCGGCATGGCGTACATTCATACTTTAAAACCGCAGCTTGAAATGGAGATGTTATCCGAGAAAGAAGACGTGTTTGCGGCCGGCCAAAATACCGCAACGGTTAATGAATATGTCAGCAACGGTAAATCTGTTATGGAATTCATCATGCCGATTCAGGTGAGTGCGGAACCTTGGGGTGTTCTCAGGCTGGGGTTTTCACTGGATCTTCTTAATCAGGAAATCGCTAACTCGCGAAAGGAAAGCGCCGAGCAGATTCGTGTAATGATAACGCGGCTATTAGTGATCACAATTGCTTTCATTCTGATAGGCGCCGGTATCGTGTTATTCATATCCGAACGCCTGTCCAGGCCGCTGCTGCAATTGACTCATTTGGCAAACCAGCTGGCCCGGGGCAATTTTGAGGTCAGCGACTATATCAAAGGAACCCCGGAAGGTGAAATCGGCGCTTTAACGACAGCGTTTGTACAAATGGCCAGGAACCTAAGGGTTTCTTACGACAAGCTTGAAGAATACAGCCGGACGTTAGAACAGAAAGTCATTGAGCGCACCTCCGAACTGGCTGAAGCGCGGGATCAAGCGATTGCTGCCAACAAAAGCAAATCGGAGTTTCTGTCAATCATGAGTCATGAGATTCGCACGCCGATGAATGCCATTATCGGCATGACCCGATTGGCGCTGCAGACGGACGTTACAGCCAAACAGCGCGATTATCTGACTAAAGTTCAAACCTCCTCTCATACGCTGCTCGGTATCATTAACGATATCCTGGATTTTTCGAAAATCGAAGCCGGGAAACTGGAACTGGAAGCCATCGCGTTTAATCTGGATGACGTGCTGAATAATCTTGCCAATTTGATGAGTGTTAAAGCCGAAGAAAAAGGCCTTCAGATACATTTTACCACTGGCCGTGATGTGCCTTTGTATCTGATAGGAGATCCGCTCAGATTAGGCCAGATATTGCTTAACCTGGTCAATAATGCAGTAAAATTTACCCAGTACGGTGAAATCATCGTTAATGTTGCATTGGCTGAAGACGATGGCCGGCAAGTCAAAAGAAATGGTCAGGTGGTGCTTGAGTTTTCTGTCAAAGATACCGGCATAGGCCTGACGAAAGAACAAATAAGCGGTTTATTTGAATCTTTCAGCCAAGCCGATAAATCAACTACCCGCAAATATGGCGGGACAGGCCTGGGGCTGGCAATCTGCAAGCGGATGGTGGACATGATGGGAGGGCACATCAACGTTACCAGCGAAGTGGGAAAAGGCAGTATTTTTTCCTTTACCGCCGCCTTTGAGCAGTACCAGGGAGTTGATCAAGGAAGTATTGCCTCGCTTGAGGATTTTCAGG
Organism: uncultured Methylobacter sp.; assembly: GCA_964411045.1. GTDB lineage: Bacteria > Pseudomonadota > Gammaproteobacteria > Methylococcales > Methylomonadaceae > Methylobacter. The sequence goes on from CAYPJI010000080.1 coordinate 8,762, forward strand.
ACATGAAGGCATTAGTCGTGGATGATAATGCGACATCCCGGAATGTTCTGCGTTCTTACCTGGAGTCATTTTCTTTTCAAGTGGCTCAAGCCAATACCGGCGAGCAGCCGATTCAGATGCTGGAAAATGCGCCTGTTGAAGATCCTTATCGCCCTGT
>CAYPJI010000081.1:0-8872 GCA_964411045.1 uncultured Methylobacter sp.
CGCGGTTGTGCATCCAGCCGATCCCATTCAACTGCCGCATGCCTGCATCGATAATCGGAAAGCCGGTGAGTCCACGGGTCCAGGCCTCGAATTCATCGGGATCATTGCGCCAGGCGATTGCATCGTATTGCCGGTGAAAAGCGTGACCGAAAACATGCGGAAAATGAAAGGCGATATGGGTAAAAAAATCGCGCCAGTACAGTTGTCTGAGTAAAGGATGTTCGTCTCCCAGGGTTTCCACGATACCATAGTAAGCCTCCCGTATCGAGCAACAGCCGAATTTCAGATAGGCCGACAGGCCGGTCGTCGCCGCCAGCGCCGGAATATCGCGCTTCCGGGCATAGTCACGGCACTGATCCATGCAGTTCAACAGTGCCGATGCAACCTTGCGTCCGCCTTGCAGCACATTATGATGCGGCTTTTTAAACGTACTGATCAGTTCAGGATGACTATTGGCAGCCGTTGGTTTGATTAGCGTTCCGGAGCTTAAGGACTGCGGCAACGCGACAGGAAACTGCCGGGCCCGCTTATGAAATGGTGTAAATATCAGGTAGGGTTTTTGATTGTCTTTAAGGACTTGTTCCGGTTCGGTCAATAACAGGTCGCCGGCGCTATGGAAATCAAGCCCAAGCTGTCGGCATTGCTGCTGCAACTGGGCATCGCGCCGCAGGCTGAATGGCGTGTAATCGCGATTGACGAAGACGGCCTCGATCGACTCGTTGATTTGCAGCCGGCTGATCGCATTTTCAGGCAAGTCATGAAAACAATACAGGTTGCCGCCCAGTCCGGCGATTTGCAGCTGCAGGTCTTCCAAAGCCTGCAGCATAAACTGCAAAGCCGGCTGGCTCTGGTAAGCATGCGGTTCAATCTGCCGGGGATCGAAAATGAAAGCCGGCAGCACCTGTTCGGATTGGGCCAGCGCCGCGTTCAGGCCGGTATTGTCGAACAGGCGTAAATCACGGCGAAAGATGAACAGGGATTTTCGATAGCGCGGCATGTGGTGATCCAATGCTTTAGGTGAAAAGTTAAGCTGATCTCTACTGCATTTAGAGGTTTGGCGGTCAAAATAGTTTTTGGCGGGCAAAAAGCACCGTTCGCCGGCCGACATATGAAAGCCCGGAATGGATTCGGACTGTTGCATTAATCGGCCAAATGATTCGAATCATGGACAAGCGGGCAAAATAACCGAAAATCCTTTAAGAAACGGGCCGGGATCATCAGATTTGCCAGGAGCCCATGAGCGCTTTAGTTGATACAGATTGCATCCGGAGGTTGTCTGCATGTCAAAAACCTATCGCTCCGTTCCCAAAGGATTCGCTTTGGCCTGGCTGTTGTCTCTGTGCTGCGCCGTTGCTATGGCCGAAGAGAGTTTCCTGAAGCAGCGTCAGGAGATGATCGATGTCATCAAGCTCGGCGTCAGGGGGAGCCAGCGGTTTCTCGACAAGGGCGCGCTCGATGAAAAAGTGCTGGATGCCATGCTCAAAGTGCCCAGGCATGAGTTCGTGCCGGAAGATCAGATCCCTTACGCCCATGACAACAGGCCGCTGCCTATCGGTTACGGGCAAACCATTTCCCAACCCTATATCGTGGCCGTTATGACCGATCTGCTGAACCTTGAGAAAGGCGACCGGGTGCTGGAAATCGGCACCGGCTCAGGTTATCAGGCCGCCATTCTGGCCGAGCTGGTCGATGCGGTATTCACCATAGAGATTATCGAGGGGCTGGGCCGGCAGGCAAAGGAACACTTGAAGAAGCAGGGGTACAGCAATGTGCAGACACTGATCGGAGACGGCTATTACGGTTGGCCGTCCGAGTCGCCTTTCGATGCGATAGTCGTCACCGCCGCGGCAAGCCACATTCCGCCGCCGTTGATCAAGCAGTTGAAACCGGGGGGGCGCATGATCATACCGGTCGGCAGCCGTTTCATGGTGCAGCATCTGGTACTGGTGAGCAAGGATGCGGACGGCAAGGTAACGACCCGGCAAATTCTGCCGGTTTCCTTCGTGCCGCTGACCGGTGAGCACTAAATGACCGAAGCAATGCCCACCCGCTCGTATCTGTTGGCGATAGCCATTATTTCGGCGTCCGCGCTGGCGTATGAGGTATTGCTGATGCGCCTGTTCTCGATCATCCAGTGGCACCATTTCGCCTATATGATCATCAGCTTGGCGCTGCTCGGGTATGGCGTCAGCGGCGTCTTTCTGGCGCTGAACCGCGACGCGCTGCAGTGCCGGTTCCCGGCCGCGGTCACAGCCAACATATTGTTGTTCAGCTTTTCGGCGCCTGTTTGCTATGCCCTGGCTCAGATGATTCCCTTCAATCCGGAAGAGATTCTGTGGGCGCCGATGCAATTGTTCTATTTACTTTTGCTGTACCTGTTGTTGGCATTGCCGTTCTTTTTTGCGGCCAATGTGATCGGCCTGTCTTTTTATCATTACCAGACCCGCGTGTCGTTCATTTACGGGGCGGATTTGCTTGGCGCGGGTTCCGGCAGCATCGGCATTATCCTGCTGTTGTTCCTGCTGTTCCCTGAAAAGATACTGACCGTTTTGACCGTGTTGGGCATTGCGGCGGCAGTCGTTGTGTCGTATTACAGTTTTCGGGCGCAGCCGGAAGAGACGAAATTCCGGTTCAGCGCCGGCATTATTGTTGGTTTGGCGGCGACTGTGGCGATGACCGGCTGGCTCAGGCTGAATGTTTCGCCTTACAAAGGCGAAAGCCAGATGCTGAGAGTGCCGGGCACCAAAGTCATCGATCGCTATTCCAGCCCGTTGGGCTTGATCGATGTGGTAAAAAGCGCCATTACGCCGCTGCGCCATGCGCCGGGGCTGAGCCTCAATGCCACGACAGAACCGCCTGAGCAGCTGGCCGTCTTTACCGATGCCGACAATATGACCGCGATCGACCGCTACGACGGCAATCCGGAAACATTAAGTTATCTGGACCAGACTACTTCGGCGCTGCCTTATCATCTGCGCACGTTGCAGAATGTCCTGATCCTGGGGGCGGGCACCGGCAGCGATATTCTGCAGGCGCACTATCACGCCGTTCAGCGTATTGATGCGGTTGAACTCAATCCGCAGGTAGTCGGCCTGGTCGAAAAAAAATACGCCGATTTCGCAGGCCATATTTATCAGAATCCGCATGTCAGCCTGCACATAGGCGAGGCGCGCGGATTTGTGGCTACCAGCAATGAACACTACGACCTGATCAACATTTCCCTGCTGGATGCGTTCGGGGCCTCGGCGGCGGGACTTTATGCGCTATCCGAGAGTTATCTTTATACCGAACAGGCGATACAGGCTGATCTGCGGCATCTGTCGCCGGGCGGCTATCTGAGCATCACCCGCTGGATCAAGATGCCGCCGCGGGATACGTTAAAACTGCTGGCGACGGTCGTGAATGCGTGCAAGGCGTTAAAGATCAAAGACCCCGAGCGGCGTATTGTGCTGATCCGCAGTTGGCAGACCAGCACGCTGCTGATTAAAAACGGGCCTTTTTCAGATAAGGAAATCAGTAATCTCAAGCAGTTCAGCAGCGAACGCAGTTTCGACCTGGCTTATTATCCCGGCATCAAGCCCGAAGAGGTCAATCGCTTCAATATCTTGTCGCAGCCGTATTTCTATCAGGCGGCAACAGCCCTGTTGGGCGCTGACGGCGAAGCTTTCATGGATGATTACAAATTCAATATCGAGCCGGCGACGGACGATCGGCCTTACTTCTTCCATTTTTTCAAATGGAAGACCCTGCCGGAGATTGTGCCTTTATTGGGGCAGGGCGGCATGTCGCTGCTGGAAAGCGGCTATCTGTTGCTGGTTGCCGCATTGCTGCAAGCTCTGCTGGCCAGCCTGGTTCTGATTGCGCTGCCGCTGGTCCTGGGCAAGGACAGGCTGGGCATAAAATCCGGCATCCAGGGCTATCGGCAGGTTGTGGTTTATTTTGTCTGCCTGGGCCTGGCTTTTTTCTTTATTGAAATAGCCTTCATCCAGAAATTTATCCTGATTCTGCATCATCCGATTTATGCCGTTACGGCGGTATTGTGTACGTTTCTGATCAGCGCCGGTGCGGGCAGCCTGTTTTCAAAAAGATTATGCGATCACAAAGCAAAGTCGATGATTCGATGGCCGGTCGCCGGTATTGCCTTGTTCAGTGCGGTTTATATCCTTGGTTTTGAAGCCTTGACCGGCGTCTTGCTGGAATTGGGCGGCACTAGCCGGCTGGTGTTTTCGATGCTGCTGATCGCGCCGCTGGGCTTTTTTATGGGCATGCCGTTTCCGATGGGAATGGACAGCCTCGGCCGGACCGCGCCGGCGCTGATTCCGTGGGCCTGGGGCATCAATGGCTGCGCTTCCGTCATTAGCGCCATACTGGCGACGCTGATCGCGATGCAATTCGGTTTTACCGTGCTGGTTTTTATGGCCCTGCTGCTGTATGTGGCTGCGGCGTTCAATTTTCCCTGAATGAAGGCAAGCGCTTTTTTCCCCGCCTGACATTAAATTTGATCTTAGCATCCGACTCGCCCTCTGCAATAAATTCATCAATGGTTCAGATTTGCGGTACTATGTTACTGTTTCTGATCATTATTTACTGAGAGTGAGGCTCATGCGAAACAAAGCGATTTTATTCGGTTCCTTGTTGATGGCGTCCGGCGCGGCGCTGGCTGGAGACAATTTACTGGAAGCGGTGACCAAACAATTGGCAGTCGATGCCGCTAACTCGGCGGAGCCGGACAAGGCCAAAAGAGCGGCTGAGGCCCAGCAGCTACTGCAACAGGCTCAGCAGTTAAAAGAGAACGTTAAAAATACGCCGAAGGCCGTCCAGGAGCAGACGCTGGATGCAGCAAAGGAAACGGCCAGGCAAAGGCTGGAGCAGGCCAAGCCCGAGCAAATCAAAGCCATAGAGGACGGTGCAGCAACCGTACAGCAATTGAAAGTTCAGGTTGAAAACGCGCCTGAAGCTACCGAACAGGCTGCCGAGGCGGCTAAGACCAAAGCCAAACAGAAAGCGGCCGAGAAAGTGCTCGAATTTTTGCGCTGATTGTTGTCATCAGGTTTACCATGAACAGAAAGGCCGGTTTATCCGGCCTTTTTTATTTGGCAATAAGACCGGCAGCATACTGAAAAGCGTCAGGTTAAGCATTGTCTGGCCATGAAATCGGCTCAGGCAACTACACCGCCCTATCTGCCCGCTTTGATAAATTGGCAAGACTCGCATTGATCAATAAAACAGCAAAAAACCATAGGATATGCAAAGAATATTCGTTAAATCAGGGGATTACGAATAGCTTTTTTTATTGATGAGAATGAGTATATAATCCAGAGATCAAGTAGAGGCTGTCTAAATTATGAACATCTCAAAGCCCCTGGCGGGCACGGGGATGAATCAGTGCCATCAGGTTTTTACACTAGAAGTCTCCTAAGCTTATCTGGAAATTGCAACGAGAAAATTGCAAGGGAAATACCGTTTTAGTTCATAGGGCTTGCTTCAGCGCAGATTCGTCATCATAAGTCAGAATCGCAGCGTCTCCAGAGTTACAAACAGCCGGCTAATCGATTATCTGCAGTTAAAGCTTGCGGCATGTTTTTTAATTCAATTGCAAGTATCTGCCGCCAAACCAGTTTCATAGCCTCTTGCTCAGGAGGTTACATCATTTTATGGAAGTAAGGGATATTGCTTCTCAATAAGCAATAGCATTTCAAGGACCGATTTCGCAGGGAAATTTACGCGCAATAACAATAAACGCAACGCGAAACGCATTGCATAAGCGACTATGGAGATATCATGAGCATGCAAAATAAGAAATATGAGGCGGTTATCATCGGCAGCGGCTTCGGCGGGGCTATCAGCTGCTGTCGGCTGGCGCAAAAATGGAAGGGCCAGGTATTACTTCTGGAGCGCGGAAAGCGCTATCCGATGGGATCGTTCCCGCGCTCACCTCATGATATGGCCGGCAATTTCTGGAATCTGCCCGATGATAAGGCGAAACGCCCCGATCCCATCAAAAAGCGCGATTTGCGCGGGCTGTTCGATGTCCGTACATTCGACCGCATGGATACCGTAGTCTGCGCCGGACTGGGCGGCGGCTCCCTGATTTATGCCAATGTATTTCTTGAACCGCCGGAGCAGGTATTCGAACGTCAATGGCCGAAATCGCTCAATAAAGCCTTCCTGCAGCCGTATTATGACGTTGCCAAGTCCGTGCTGGCCGCGCGTCCGATTCCAGCTTGGAGCGATGATCCGCGCCGCCGCATCATCCGCACTGAACTGTTCCAGCAATTTGCCCAGAATCAGGGACGCGATTCAAAACTGGCCGATCTTTGCGTGTTCTTCGGCAACGATTTCCAACAGCCGACTCAGATTGGACTCCAAGAAAAAAACCGGTACGGCGCCGTGCAGACCTCATGCACTTACTGCGGAGAATGCGACGTGGGTTGTAATACCCATTCGAAAAATACCCTCGATCTCAATTATCTTTACGTCGCTGAGCATGTGCATAAGGCGCAGATACAAACCGATTGTCTGGCGGAGAAAATCGTGCCGTTGAATGAACGGGGCGAGGAAGATTCTACCGCCAATGGCGCGCATGGCTACCGCGTATATTATCGCCATCTCGACGATGGCTCCGTCTACGTCGATACCCAGCGAATCGTGATTTCCGCCGGCACGCTGGGCTCCACCGAACTGCTGTTGCGCTGCCGCGATGAACACGGCACGCTGCCTCGCCTCAGCCAGCAGCTGGGCAAGCGTTTTTCCGGCAATGGCGACTTTCTGTCATTCGTTGTGGACGGGAAAATTCCGGCCAATCCCAATTATGGGCCGGTGATTACTCAGTACACTGATTACAATCTGTTCAAGCAGCATGATCCCGACCGGGCCTTCGTGCTGGAAGACGCCAGTTATCCGGTGTTTGCGGCATGGCTCGTGGAAGGCCTGCAGCCGAGCCTGAATCCGATCGGCATGCTGAAAAGAGCAGGGCGCATTCTGGAAACAGCGTGGAATTATATCTGGCAAAACCTGAGCGGTGGCAAGTGGACAGGGTCCGTAGGCAATTTGTTCTATCAGGTGCTCAAGGACGATGCGTCCTACCGCAGCAGCGTCTTGCTGTGCATGGGGCTGGATAAAGGGGACGGCGTATTGGCGCTCAAGAACGGCAAATTGGACCTGGACTGGCCCCAAACGACCAGCATGCCGCTGTATGAGGCCATTCTCGACGCCGGTAGAAAATTCAAGTCGTTCGTCAAGTCCTGGCTGTTTACGGCGCTGCCTACCTGGAACTGGCCGATGCGCAATAATATCACCGTGCATTCGCTGGGCGGCTGTATTCTTGCCGACAGCCCTGAGCAGGGTGTCGTCAGCGCCAATGAACACGACCGCGGCCAGGTTTTTGGCTATCAAGGCTTATATGTCGCAGATGGCTCGGTGCTGCCCAGCGCCGTTGGTTCTAATCCGATAGCGACGATTTCAGCCGTATCGGAATGGATCGCCGAAGGTATTACCGGCCTTAAACCCACCGATGACCTCGGTATTAACCAACGCTAAGCCACAGGAATATCCATCATGAATACGAATACACAAGCTCCTATTGCCTTTCAATTCACTGAGGAGATGAAGGGCTATCTCGCCGCCGGTCAGACCTCCTTCGCCGATGGTTACCAGCAAGGACAGGCCGACGACTCCTACTTCATGTTCCACCTGACGATCAAGACTGATGATGTGGATCAGTTTTTGGCGTCGCCGGAGCATCGGGCGCAGGCGATCGGTTATGTCGAGGGCGATCTGGCCGGCGGGCGCCGTCCGGTGCTGCTCGGCGTATTCAACCTGTTCGTGGATACCAGCGATAGAAACCGTAAGGAAATGCGCTACCGGCTGTTTTTCGAGAACGCTGAAGGCAAACCATTCACGCTGAGCGGCTTCAAAAGCATACAGAATGACGTCGGTCCCGATGTGTGGGACGACACCACGACCTTGTTCACCAATCTTTATCAAGGCCATTTACAGGCGGATCAGGAAGCCGGCGCGACACCTTACGCTGCCGGCATTCTGCACATTCAGCTGGCTGATTTCATGCACCAGCTGACCACGATGCGCGCCGATGCGCCCACCCTTCCGGCTCGGCTGGGTGCGGTGGAGCGTTTCGGCCGGTTCTTTTTCGGCGCGCTCTGGGAAACCTATGCGCCGTCACTGATGCCAAAGGAAGGCGCCTTCGAACGCGAGATTCCGCTTTATACCACGGAAGGCGTGCACGGCGCCGACATCACCACGCATCCTTTCACTACGGCCGATGGCTTAGGCTTGAGCCTTCTGCGTTTCCAGAAGGCGCCCTGCGACGACGTCGTGGTCATCATTCACGGGCTGACTACGTCCAGCGACATGTTCATCATGCCGGAACACTACAATCTGGTGCAGTACCTCCTGGACAACAATTTTACCGATGTCTGGACTCTGGATTACCGGATGAGCAACCGCTATTCCTACAACCTGCACCGCAATCGCTACAACATGGACGATATTGCCCAGTTCGACCATCCCGCGGCTATCGCTGCGGTGCGCCGCGCCGTCGGCGAGGGGCGGCGCATTCATATTATCTGCCATTGCCTGGGTTCGGTGTCGTTCATGATGAGCCTGTTCGGCAAGGCGGTCACCGGTATCCGCAGCGTTGTCGCCAACAGCGTATCGCTGACGCCGCGCGTGCCGGCCTGGTCGAAAGTCAAGCTTAACGCAGGCCCTTTCCTTTGCGATTATCTGCTCAGCGTCGAGTACATCAATCCTTACTGGCGGCGCGAGCCGGGCTGGTCGCTGGGAAAAGCCCTCGGCTGGCTGATTTCCGCCTTCCATCGTGAATGCGACTCGCCTGAATGCCATGTACTGAGCT
>CAYPJI010000082.1:0-2403 GCA_964411045.1 uncultured Methylobacter sp.
CCGGCAAGCCTTTGATGCCGTGCAGCGAAAAGCGGGCAAGACTGTTGTTGTCCCGTGGCCGCGCACGGATACACCGGCGCCTGCCGTTCGTGATCCGGCTGGTGGATCGACTGCAAGCCGATTGTGCGTTGCAGCCCTTAGCAATCAAGATCGATCCGGGCAGCAAGGTCACGGGGATGGCGTTGGTCCGGCAGGACGGCAATCGCATCGCTGTGCTGTCGCTGATCGAACTGGCCCATCGCGGTGCCGCGATCAAAAAGGCCTTGCAGCAACGGGCCAGTTTTCGCCGCCGGCGCCGATCGGCCAACTTGCGTCACCGGGCGCCTCGTTTCGACAACCGAACCCGACCGGAAGGCTGGTTGCCGCCTTCCTTGCGGCATCGGGTGGAGTCGACGATGAACTGGGTGAATCGGTTGCGCCGCTGGACGCCGGTCGACTCGCTGGCCGTCGAGCGGGTGAAGTTCGACACGCAGAAAATGCAGAATCCGGACATCTCGGGCGTCGAGTATCAGCAAGGGGAATTGGCCGACTTTGAAGTGCGTGAATACCTGCTGGAAAAGTGGGGGCGGCAATGCGCCTATTGCGGTATCGAGAGCGTGCCGCTGGAAGTCGAACACATTGTCGCCCGCAGCAACGGCGGTTCGGACCGGGTGTCCAACCTGACACTGGCCTGTCGGTGCTGCAACCGGAAGAAAGGCCAGTTGCCGATCGAGCAGTTCTTGAAACGCAAGCCGGAGCTGTTAAAGCAGATTTTGGCCAAATCTAAAAGACCGCTTCGTGATGCCGCCGCTGTTAACGTCACGCGCAATGCCTTATTCATGGCGCTGTTGGCAACCGGCTTGCCGGTGGAGACCGGGAGCGGCGCTCAAACCAAATTCAACCGCAAGCGACTGGGCATACCGAAAACCCATGCGCTGGATGCGGCTTGCGTCGGATCGGTCGCGAGTATTGAAGCTTGGCAACGGCCCACCTTGATGATCAAGGCCACCGGACGCGGCGAATACCAGCGCACCCGATTGACGGCGAACGGCTTTCCGCGCGGCTACCTGACTCGCCAAAAAAGGCATTTCGGTTTTCAAACCGGCGACCAGGTAAAAGCCGTGATCAATAAAGGCAAGAAATCAGGAAGCTACCAAGGCCGTGTTGCGGTCAGGGCTTCCGGCAGTTTTAACATCCAGACACCGACCGGCGTGATTCAGGGCATCAGCCACAAGCATTGCACCCTGATCCAACGCGCAGACGGCTATGGGTATTCCTTTAATCCGACGATAGCCAACGACAAAGGAGAAGCGAGACTGGCCGCCTAACAGCCGGCGCTATCCCTCCCCGGCCTGAAGGACGGCGTTTCTCGCGCGTTATTGATGAACATTCTGCATTGACTTTTGACTCACGCAATATTGATCTATGACCCACATTGTATTGACTTTTGACTCCTTGAGTATGACTTATGACCCTCCAAAATATTGACTTTTGACTCCTCAAAATATTGATCTTTGACCCTCTAAAAACACCCTCTAGACCAGATCTGTTCTAGATTTATGAAAAAGCTAACCTTCTTTAACCTATTTTTAACCATAAAGACATAGCAAATCCTATTTTTTCATCTATAAAGCATACCGGAAAATATGTTATTGACTTATGACCCACCAATCCTACTGATCCAACAATATTAAATTTTTGACTCGCAGTATTATTGACTTATGACTCCCTTCAACTAAATTCCCAGCGATTCAACTCTTCTTAAATGGCAAATTATTGACTTATGACTCGCAAATTATTGATCTTTGACTCGCCCAACCAACATTCAATGCCATAAAAAAACCAACCCAGATATTTCATAAAACCACATAGACGACGTAAAATATAAATAAAATCAATGCATTATCACTTTTCTACCCGTAACCTCATGAGTTTATCTGGAAACAGTTTCAAGTATCTTAATTTCAAAGCCTTCACATCTTTCATGATGAAATATTCAGGCTAGATTTCATAGTTTCATATTATTGACTTATGACTCACCTTGATTGATAACCATTTTCCTTACCAATCTTTTGTCGGCTGAGTAATTAAACAAGAACTCATCAATATTAAATGTAAATAGCAGATTTATCATGTAAAAACAGATATAAACATCTAGAAAATCTTAGTAAAGGTAACTAACCTGGAGATCAACATTTCAATACCAATCGGGATTCACGCATGACTTTTGATCCACTTAATCATTAATTTTTAACTCGCTTTAAAGACAACAACCTATCTAATTTTCATGATCAAAGTCCTGAACTTTCTTAGCCCTATATACCGGCCGGTCTTTCCAAAAACATGGTTTTATCATCTCACCTGTTGCGAACTTAAGAGGGCTATATTTTTTCCCCCCTCCTGAGCTTTGCTTATAAAACCCAT
>CAYPJI010000082.1:2413-8762 GCA_964411045.1 uncultured Methylobacter sp.
ACTCTTATTGATCTATGACCCACCACAACTATTGACTTATGACTCACATAACCGACATTCAATGTTATATAGATCAAGACTACCACTATTTATTTTATTGACTTATGACCCACCTTGATTGCAAAACACATCTTCTACTGATAGTTTTCTAGGAAATCCAGTGTGCTAAAGCTCATTAAACACTTAGAAATAAGGAAAAGTTTTATAATTGCGTATGGATAAAAAAACAATAAGAAAGAAAATTGACACTGCAACTAATGATGTTTTTCAGTCATTTATTCCTGCATCTATGCAGGCCAGAGCCTCTAAAGGTCAAGAGCTAATAAATGCCGCGCAGATGCAATTGCCTTTTTGGGACGAAACAACAAGACGAATACCCAATGAGTTGGTCAGATCCGCATTATTTAATGCACGCAATCGAAACAGAAAAAGAGTTTATTTAAGAGATGCTGATATTGAAGTCATTGGGGATGGGCGAATTCAATATACTGGTGAAGAACTCAGGCAATTTGACGAAATTGTCTGGCTTGAGCTAATCCATCTGTCACGAGGACAAACAGCTGGCAAAGTCATAGAATTTACGCCTTATTCTTTTTGCAAAGCGGTGCAATGGCCATTGAACAATAACTCCTATGAACGCCTTCGGGAGTCATTAACTAGAATGCAGGCGACATCATTAAGTGTCTATAGCAAACGTTTAAAAACTGGTATATCGCTCTCAATGATTCCAATATTTACATGGAAAGATGAGAATGGCAAAACACTTTCAAGATACAAAGTAACCATAGCACCACAATTAATTGAGCTGTTTGGCGACACTTATTTCACGCAAATAGAATGGCAGCAGAGATTGTCTTTATCTCCGGGTCTCGCTACATGGCTGCATGGTTATTTTGCAAGCCATAGAACGCCATTTCCAGTCAAATTAGAAACGTTGTATAAGGGATCCGGATCTACGACAAAAGATTTAAAGGATTTCAAACGGCAAACCAAAGAGGCTCTGGAAGCATTAGTTAAGGTTGGTTTTTTGAAAGAATTCGAAATTGATAAAGCCAGTCTCGTTCATGTGGTTAGAGCTCAATATAGGTGAGTGAATTACATCAGGTTTTTTGATTTCTAAAACTAATTAAACTGAATACTTGATGATCTAGCTGAGCGGAGATAAGCCACTCCAATGCCTCTTTCCGCCAGAATGTCTTCGAGATCTCAATAGGAAATAACATAGCGGACGTAAAAACAAACTGCGTAGAGAATAATCTCCATTTGGAAAATGGGCACTTTTAAAACGGATCATCCTAGCTGTCAGTTCCTAAAGTTGGCAATTATCGCCCAGGCTGACAAACTTTGCGACAGAGCCCTTTTAAAGTTGAGCTTAAATTAACGCTTATTTTTTGAGAGATTTATAATCAATGTTCCAGAACAAAATAATGTCCTTAATAGGCGTAGGAATATTTATATGGTGATCGTGCTGGGAAATATTAAAGGGGGCGTGGGCAAGACTATGCTGAGCGTAAATATATCTGCAGCTCTCGCTCAAAAAGGGGAGGATGTTTTCCTTCTCGATACAGATAAACAAACTTCATCAGGAACTTGGTGGCAGAATCGCAAAGATAACTATCCCGGCTTAGCAAAAGTTCATAATATGAACAAGCGAGGCGAGTTAGACGAAACCATCGAAGACCTGGCCACAAGATATAAATACATTATCGTTGATATCGCAGGTCAAGGTGACTCTGACGAATTATTGTCATCACTCCAAGTCTGTGACACGGTGCTTATGCCTTTCAGACCTAGTGCTGCTGATCTGCACACTGTTAATACGATGGACAGAATCGTTCGCAATGCCAGGCGCAACAACAAAAATCTAAAAGCTTACTGCTGTTTGAATTCCGCAGAAACAAATCCTGCCTTGGTAAGAGAGATCGATATGGCCCGGACTGTAATCAATGAATACCCTGACATCCCTCTGCTCGATACCGTGATCTATAATCGTGTATGCTTCCGCGATAGTTATGCGCTTGGTCTTGGCGTTACTGAGCTGGACGGAAAGTCTGCCAGTGAAGAGTCTGGTCGTCGGGAATTAATAGGAGTTATGTCGGAGATTGTTCATGGCTTCTGTTAAAGACAGACTCAAAGACCTTAGTTCATTAGGTTTAACTCGCGAAAAAAGTAATGAGTTACAGACTCTGACAGGAGGTCTTCAAGTCGCTGAGCGTCCCCAAAGTAGAGGGGTAAAATCATTCCGCTATTTGAAAGCTTTAAGCAATGACCAGCTTATTGACGAGCTGATTATGGTCCATGTGGAATCCACACTGACGAAGTGGCGGATTATATGGGAATTAAGGCAGAGATTCCCGAGCAATATCGAGTTCGGGAATTACGTTAATGATTTGAGGAAAAAAGGCGTCCACGGATTATCCGTGGTCGGACAACAAGAAATTAATAGGTTCGCTAACTGCGGCCGGTTTTGCGAAAAACATAAGATCAATGATCTGTCTGAAATAAATCTAACGCCCACAGTAATTTCTGAGCTGGCTCGTCCCGATAATGATGATATCAGTGATGAGCTCTACCAGGAATTTCTTGGAGAAGTAGAAAAAGGTAATACCATTAGAATCAAAGACGCTAAGCTCAGAATAAAACAGATGAAGGCTATTCTTACAGTTGATCCTCCAACTTCAGATCAAAATCAGGATAAGAATGAAACCTCTGTACAGAATTCTGATATTGGTGCCAAACTGGATGAGCGGTTGATTGCTCTGGCAGAGGAGGATGCCTCATTGTTGACCGACGAATCAGCTGTTAAGGAGTTCTTGATATTCGCGAAACGTTTCCGTCGTCAAGATATAGAGTTGGTAAAGATATTTAAGGACTGTATTGAGACCATTGAAAATAGCAAAATGTGATTAGATTAAGTAAAGAAGGAAGCCTTATATCAGATCAAAGGTCTCAAGAAAGCACCAAACATTCAATCTTTATAAACCGGAAAAAGGGCGGAAATGAATTGGGAATTTAAAAGGCGACCTGGTGCGTTCCAGGTCGCCAGCCATATCAGGCGTAAAATCTAGACTCTATCAGACATTGACTGTCTCAGTTCGGATCAGGATCAGGCTCAGCCATGCCGTTCAATTTGCACAAAGTTTTTCACAAGGAACACCATCGCCATCTCTATCTAAAGAAGAAACGCCACAAGCAAGATACTGCTTTGCTTCTTCACAGGAATTAATCTGCTTGCAATAACGTTTCGATCCACATGAGTTACCAGCTGATTGTTTGGCTGCTACTGGCTTAACCTCTCCGCCATGACGATATTCCCATGGCGGAACTGGGTTTGGATCCGCCCAAAGCCCAATTCCGGCTTGCTTTGCGTTAGCCTCGTGCTGCAGCAGTGTATTGTCGTGAGCATACTGCCGGTACACCCAAGCCATCCCTTGTTCTACTTGTTTTCTGTTGACATTGAGATCGCCAACGAACACAGTGCCAACAATCCGTCCATACCGATCGACAGCTTCTTTATCGACCAACACATATTTGTTAAACGCCATGTCGGACAAAGACTGCTTCGATTTTTGCCCGAAGGCTTGCTGGCTCTCCGGCGCATCAATTTGAGCCAAGCGGATTTTTAAGGTTTTGTTGCCTGTCACAAGCAAAGTCAGCGTATCGCCATCGTGTACGCCCACGACCTTACCTTCAAGGCGCTCGACCGCTAAAGCATAGTTTCCGAACAGAAAGAAAAGCATCAGTATCGTGTTTGTGAAATTTTTGAACATTTATCCTATAAACTCCATTTGAAAAATTATCGATTTAATTTTTTCCAGTGCGGCTATCCCTTTAAGATTTATCCCGTTCTTGACTGAACAAATTCTTATGAGATTTTGGCGTAACCAGAAAACTGCATTCCTCACAGATCCTATGAGCTGCTTCCGGCTGGTTCTGCCACCACCATTGGCCATAACGATGACCCCCTTTAACAAAGACACAACGCAACCGCCTAAACATTCTAACGTCTCCTTTAAGCTTACTTTTATATCCTTGGAATAATATAGTCCAACAATGAACCGCTAGCCCAAGGGATGCACTAACTCAATTAGCATCCAGTCCAGAACACTTTTCTCAAATTCCTTACAGGAATTTCTACGAGCCAACAATGCCTCTACCCGGTCCCTAAGTTTATTCGGTAATGGATCGTCAACCTGTCCAGAGGGAATATGGATGATTTCCCGTACCATATCGTCTGCGATGGAAGTCACAAAGCCCAAGCTTTTCAGCTCCTTTTTAACGGCTGTCGCTTGTGATTGTTACTTCTCCAGAAGGTCTGGTCCTCCACGGACTCGTGAATTTGCGCCGGTATGATCCACTAATCACCATGCCTGCGCGGCCAATACTGATCTGCTTGAGACTCATTGTTCGGCGGCCGCAGCAATCCAGCAAGAGGCCTAGCGACAATCGCAACGGAACTGTTTTGTCTTGAAGGTCTGCTTTGGCGCGACCTTCAAGCCTGGGGAATCGACCGTGCCGAAAACTGTTGTAATAGAGGAATTCAATGCACATAGATTATTGATTCGGAACGGTGGGCGAGCCCGCAACCGGAGTTACGGGCGATCGAGGTTGGTTAAGCGTTTACGCCGTCCCGTAAGACTTTCGCCGGCGTGACTTTGACGATCTTTTTGGCCGGTGAGGTAAACATCTCGCCTGTGCGCGGATTGCGTCGTTCTGAAGCGGGACGTTCGCTTACCTTGAATTTGCCAACATCTTGGAGCGTGAATTCGCCGTTGGTTGTAACTTCATCTTTGATAATTGCGGCCAAGGATTTTAGTACGCCTTCGACCTGTTTCTTGTTCAGTTCATTTTCTTCGGCGATCTTGGCAATTAACTCGCTTTTGTTCATTATTTTTTCCTTACTTATTTTAAAAACGGATTATTCCGGAAAAGATTTAGCTACGCCACTTGGAGTATCTATCTACTATTATTCAGCATAGTTTTGTCATGAACAATGAACCATTGTGAATGGCTTCAGGGGATTGATTCAGCTAGACTCTTTTTATAGTTGCAGATTGCGCGCTGGTGTAGTCCATTTTTTTCAGATATTTATTTTCTGATTTGCTGTCAGATTCTCGCTTCTTGAAAAAAACAATCACATCAGCGTGATTTTGCGGATCGGATAGTCAGGAGGTTGACGTACTTTGAAGGTTTTTTAGAAGCTGACGGATTTGCTGCCCCAACTCAGGAATGTCGCGCTGTACCGTATTCCAGACCACTTCCAAATCGACCGAGAAGTAGCCGTGAGAAACGCGATTGCGCATCAGGTACACCTCTTCCCAAGGGACATCAGGATGATGCTTTTAGATATTGCGCGCAGCTTCGCCAATGATCTCGATGTTGCGGATCACAGCGTCCTGTACCATCTGGTTTTTTAGGAAGCCGACTTCATCTTCAAGAATTCTTTCCAGCGTGGCGACTTGGAAATCGTTCGGCAGTTGTGACAGCAGTTCCGCATGACCGAGCTTGATTTTGCGCTCAGTCAGGGCATCCAGAACCGCTTTGTCGGCATGAAGCAGCAGCAGTCTGGAATCGAATTTGGCTTGGCTCCAGCCTAAAAGCCGTATGGCTTCCTGACGGTCATTGTTGCAGCCCATCAATACGTCCCTTGCCGCTTCGGCTTCCTCGGCTGGTGACATATCATCACGTTGTGTATTCTCAATCGTGGCTATTAACTTGGCTACCTGTTCGCTAATGTCCCGAATGAGCGCAGGAATCTGATGTAATTGAGCTTTTTTGGCTGCTCGGTAACTCCTTTCGCCAGCGACAATCAAGTATCCACCTTGCTCGTTATGAGTAGGTCTTACAACAATAGGTTGAACAACACCGTGAGCAGCCACTGATTCAACTAGCTCTTGATATTTTGTGTCTTCGAAAAACTTTCTGGGGTTAAAACCGGGCTTAACATGAATTTCATCTATAAAAAGATGGCTTAATTGACCTTGTTGATTTGTATCCATAATGGCTCCTGATTAAATACGCCAGCCTCTATCTTTAAATAATGAAACCGGCTTTAGTTGAAATAACTCTCAGGATTAAAGTCTCATGGAAGCCCCAATACGCAAGGGCTGTTTTTGAAGTTTTTTTGACTTTTTTCAATATAAAGAATGATTTTCAGTGATGCTGATATTGAAACTCATCGGGTGAAAAAAGGTCATTTTTGTTAATGATCCAGTGAGGAAATCTTATGAGAATTTTGAAGTGGCAGCCTGATAACTCGCAGTCAGAATCCGTAAGGTATTATCTGGCTGATTTCGAATCTATCCCCGATAACGGAACCGCATGGGTGGTTCCAGACCAGAACGGGGAA
>CAYPJI010000083.1:0-2371 GCA_964411045.1 uncultured Methylobacter sp.
GAGACGACCAGCCTCGACTACAGCAAGGCGAAAATCGTCGGCGTGTCCTTTGCCGTCACGCCTGGTCACGCGGCTTATGTGCCGCTGGCGCACGATTACCCCGGAGCCCCCAACCAACTGGACAGAACCGAGATTCTGGAACGCCTGCGTCCGCTGCTGGAAGACCCGCATAAAGCCAAGCTGGGCCAGAATCTGAAATATGACATGCATGTACTGGCCAACCACGGCATCACGCTGCGCGGCATCGCTCACGATACAATGCTCGAATCGTACGTGCTGAACAGCACGGCCACGAAGCACAACATGGACGACCTGGCCAAAGTATACTTAGGCATCGACACGATTCATTACGAGGATGTATGCGGCAAAGGCGCCAAACAGATTCCGTTTCAGGAAGTGTCGCTGGAACAGGCTACGTTCTATGCGGCCGAGGATGCCGACATTACGCTGAAACTGCATCAGGTGCTCATGGAGAAATTGGCTCTGCACAAGGCGCTGATGAATCTGTATTTGCATGTCGAAATTCCGCTCATCAGCGTACTGGCGCGCATCGAGCGCAATGGCGTGCTGATCGACACGGCCATGCTGGCGCAGCATAGCCTGGAGCTGGCCAATCACATAGTCGCGTTGGAGCAGCAGGCGCATGACCTGGCCGGGCAGGCGTTCAATCTTAGCTCACCGAGGCAGATCCAGGAGATCCTCTATGACCGGCAAAAACTGCCTGTATTAAAGAAAACACCGACAGGCCAACCGTCCACCGACGAATCGGTGCTGCAGGAGCTGGCTCTGACCTACCCGCTGCCCAAACTGATCCTAGAGCACCGCAGCCTCTGCAAGCTCAAATCGACTTATACCGACAAGCTGCCGCAGCAGGTCGACGACAAGACCGGCCGCGTCCATACCTCCTATCACCAGGCCGTGACCGCGACAGGCCGCCTGTCGTCCACCGATCCCAATCTGCAGAACATCCCGATCCGCAGCGACGAAGGCCGCAAGATCCGCCAGGCGTTTATCGCACCGGAAGGCTATAAAATCGTCGCGGCCGATTATTCGCAGATCGAGCTGCGCATCATGGCGCACTTATCCAATGATGCCGGCCTGCTGCGGGCCTTCAGCGCCGGCGAGGACGTGCATCGCGCGACTGCGGCCGAGGTGTTCGGCGTGGCGCCCGATCAGGTCACGCCCGACCTTCGCCGCTCGGCCAAAGCGATCAATTTCGGGCTCATTTACGGCATGTCCTCGTTCGGGCTGGCGCAACAGCTCGGGCTGTCGCGCAACCAGGCACAGTCCTATATCGACCTGTACTTTGCGCGCTACCCGGGCGTCAAGGATCACATGGACAATATCCGCGCGCTGGCGCGCGAACAGGGCTATGTGGAAACCCTGTTCGGCCGCCGCCTGTATCTGCCCGAGATCAAATCGCGCAACGCGGCGCGCCGCCAGTATGCCGAACGCACGGCCATCAATGCGCCGATGCAGGGCACGGCCGCCGACATCATCAAGCGCGCGATGATCTCCACCGATCAATGGCTGCAACAAAAAAAGCCCGATGCCAAAATGATCATGCAGGTTCATGATGAGCTGGTCTTTGAAATCGCCGAAGACCAGCTGGACCGCTGCACGGCCAGCATCAGGGAACTGATGTGCTCGGCCGCCGACCTGAACGTGCCGCTGGTCGTCGACATCGGCATAGGCAATAACTGGGACGAGGCGCATTAATAACTGATGCTGCGCCGTTGCGGGGTCGAATTCACTTGGGCCTTTGAAGGTATTTGACCCGGGACAACCCGAGCTATACAGGCAGTGCGAATACCCGCAAGGGGCGCAAGTAAATTCGCACCTACACGGCTTCGCAGTTAACACTAAAACAGCACAGAAATCGATTCGTGCGCAACATCATTAAGTAAAAATTTATGTGTTTATGAGGAACTTTTTATTTTCACATTCGTCTTATTGACGTACGCCTTAAAACGGCGTCGAATCAGTCCAATCCCCCCCTTTTATGATTGACTGATTTTTCTTCTCAAGCCCCAACATGCTTATACGCATTTGGGGCTTTCTTTTTCTCATTATTCCGTAAACTATTTTCTCTGGTATGCTGTTTGAATAGCAGACTGCCATTCAGCGCATCTTCAATAATGGCCGCCATGACACGACAAGCTGATCAAGGATTGCCTTTTTACCGTCAATCAAGTCAGTAAATTCGTACAGTATGATGACGGCGACAATGCTATGATGGTGTCTTTTTCCGTCTTCATGGGAGCATGCTTCGGGTTGTCATGCCTCTTACTGATCAATGCATTAGCTGGTAAGAACAGAAATCCGCTCGCTTAATTGAGTTCTAAGGACAGTAATGAAATTCAGATTCTGG
>CAYPJI010000083.1:2381-8665 GCA_964411045.1 uncultured Methylobacter sp.
AGAGGGTCCATTCCGACACCGGGGCCTGACACCGTTAAATATGGCGGCAATACGACTTGCATAGAGATCAGAACCGACGACAATGAGTTGATCATTCTCGACGCCGGCACCGGCATTCATGCGCTGGCCCAGGCGCTGGTCAAGGAAATGCCCATCACTGCGCACATCTTTATTACCCATACCCATTGGGACCACATACAGGGCTTGCCGTTCTTCACGCCTCTTTTCATCAAGGATAACCAGGTCAAGATCTACGGCGGCCTTGATCTGGTCACTCATGAAAGCATACATCGCGCCCTTTCCGTGCAGCTGCAGTACAGTTTCTTTCCGATCCGTGAAGCTCAGCTTAATGCGCACATTGAGTACATCACAATCAAGCCCGGCGAAGTGACCCGCATCGGCAACGCCAAAATTACGCCCATTGTGCTTAACCATCCCGTGCTGAATTTCGGCTATCGGATTGATTGTGACGGACAATCGCTGTTTTTTACCGGCGATTATGAGCCCTTGATCAATAGTTATAACCCGGACGATGAAGAATATGCCGTGCTCCAATCGGCCATAGACGCCAAGCACAAGGAGGTCACGCAGGCCATGAAAAATGTGGATGCGCTGATCGTTGACTCATCCTACACCGGTGAAGAATATGCGTCCAAACGAGGCTGGGGGCACGGCACCTATGATTCTGCAATAAAACTTGCCGCCGATGCCCATGCAAAAAAGCTGTTCCTTACGCATCATGAACCGGAACGCAGCGATGCTGAACTTGATGCTATTTATAAAGATCTGCTGAAAAAATACCCGTACCTCGGCTTCGAGCTGTTGCTGGCTCAGGAAGGCGCTGAAATCTCGCTCTGATCAGGCTCGGCGGGGCTAAACAGATTGTCCAGCGCCTCATGCACTTCGTCGACGCCGGTTTTCTTCAAGGACGAGAACAGCTGTATCGTCAGCGGACAACTGACTTGCAGCAGCGTATTTTTAGCGGCGCCGTAAGTCAGTTTGTCGGCTTTGGTCAGCAGGATATGCAGCGGCAGGCCGGCATGCTGACACCATTCGACCATCTGCCAATCGAATTCGGTCAAGGGATGACGCACGTCCATGACCAGGATGATGCCGCACAATGACTTGCGGTGCGTCAAATAGTGTTCCATCAGCTCATGCCACTTTTTCTTCACGTCCACCGGCACTTTGGCATAACCGTAACCGGGCAAGTCGACGAAGCGCAGCTCGGCATTGATTTCGAAAAAATTGAGCATCTGCGTTCTGCCCGGCGTTTTACTGATCCGGGCCAATGCGTTTTGTCGCGTCAGAGTATTGATCGCGCTCGATTTCCCCGCATTGGAGCGCCCTGCAAAGGCCACTTCCAGGCCCTGATCGGCAGGCGCATTGCGGATATGCGGCGAGCTGTTGATAAATTTTGCCTGGTGATAAATGGGATTCATCGTTGCCTCGCTTAAGCTTGTTAATTAGAGTAGAATTCGACTGTTAAGTAGCCGACCAATAACTATAAAGGCTACCATAAATGATGACTTTATTCCGAAGGGGAACCTGATGAAGAAAAAATTGCTGGCATTTTCAATTGCTCTGGCGTTTACCGGCGGCGCTGCACCTATCGTACATGCCGAAGGCTCTATTAAAACAGGCCAAGAAAAAGCGGCCGCCTGCGCCAGTTGTCATGGCGAGGACGGCAACAGCATGGTATCAACATTCCCCAAACTTGCCCAGCAGCATGAATCCTATCTGGAAAGACAGCTCAAGGATTTCAAGGACGGTACGCGCAAGGATCCGGTGATGTCACCGATGGCGATGCCCCTGAGCGATGAAGACATTGCCGACATTGCCGCCTACTATGCCTCCCGCAGAATTTCAGCAAACCAATTGCCGGTTCCGGACGAAGACGATGAAGACGAACAACCCGTTGCGGAAACCGAAAAGAAAGAAGACCCCGTTCAAGCCCTGATCGCCCAAGGCAGCGATCTTTACCGCAACGGCGACCTGAAGCGGAAAGTCTCCGCCTGTATCGCCTGCCACGGTCCTTTCGGCGAAGGCAATAAGCCGGCGGCATTTCCTGCGTTGAAGTCCCAGCATGCCGATTATCTGATCAAGGCGCTCAAAGACGCTAAATCCGGCGCCCGCAGCAACAATCCGGACAACATGATGCACATGATCGCCAAAAAAATGACCGATGAGGAAATCAAAGCCGTTTCTTATCGTATTTCCATGATGAAATAACAGCATCCCTGCCATTAAGGTTTTGGCTAAAAAATAGCTTCCCGGTTTGCGGATGAAACCGGCGCCGATGCAGGCTGGGTTGAAGCTTTAGCGTAAACCCGGCACAGACGGCTTCGAAATGCCGGGTTTACCAACCCGGCCTGCCGAACTTTCCAGTATTTACCAGACATCCCTGTATACGGGATGTGATAGTTACCCCATAAATCAATGTCTTCCGTTAGCGCGCCCCAGTCCCTGCCCCGTATTCTTTTCCGCTTTCTGGGTTCCATGAACCTGGCCATCACGCTGTTGGTCGCCGTAGCCATTGCTGCCATTATCGGTACGGTCCTGAAGCAAAATCAGCCTTATGTCGATTACGTGCTGAAATTCGGCCCCTTCTGGTTTGAAATTTTCAAGGCGCTGGATCTGTATGATGTTTACTCTTCCAGCTGGTTCTTAACGATTCTGACCTTCCTGGTCATTTCGACCAGCGTCTGCGTGTACCGCAACACCCCGCACATGCTCAGAGACATGCGCAATTTTCATGAACATGCGCATCAGGCCGCGCTGCAGCGATTGGCCCATCATGCCCAATGGCAAAGCAGCCAGTCGCTCCAGTACAGTATCGATTATGCTGGCGCCCTGCTCCGACACAAGCATTACAAGATCAAACAGCTCGATACCAAGGGCGGCCTGCTGATCGCGGCCAAGAAAGGCGCCGGCAGTCGTCTGGGTTATATTTTCACGCATATCGCCATTGTCGTCATCTGCATAGGGGGCCTACTGGATGGCAACGTGCCGCTAAAAATCGCGCAGATGCGCGGCGATATCGCCGTTGAGACGCGCAGAATCCCGGCCAGCGATGTGCCCGCGCAAAGCACACTGCCGGCCGACAACCAGTCCTTCCGCGCCAACATCGACATTGCCGAAGGCAAGGCCGCCAATATCGCCTTCATCGATTTCAAAGACGGCTATCTGGTCCAAAAACTGCCGTTTACAATCCATGTCGACGATTTTCGTATCGAGCATTACGAAAGCGGCCAGCCCAAGTCATTCGAGAGTGACCTGGCGATCCTCGACAAGGACTTGGGCGCACCGGTCAGGCGGACCATTTCGGTCAATCATCCATTCAGCTATAAAGGCTACACGATCTACCAGAACAGTTTCGGCGACGGCGGTTCGCAGCTAAAACTGGCCCTGAACCCGCTGACCGGCACGGACGGCAAAGCGCAGGACATCGAGGTGGCGGTCAAGGAAACTTTCCCGATCAAGACCGCCTCCGGCGAGCTGTCGCTTGAAATCAGCGACTTCCGTCCGTTCAATGTCAATCCGGACCCGACCGGCGTCAAGAAATTCCGCAATATCGGCCCCAGCTTCCAGTTCAAG
Source organism: uncultured Methylobacter sp. (assembly GCA_964411045.1). Lineage (GTDB taxonomy): Bacteria > Pseudomonadota > Gammaproteobacteria > Methylococcales > Methylomonadaceae > Methylobacter. The sequence goes on from CAYPJI010000083.1 coordinate 5,979, forward strand.
TTGCGCAAAGCCGACGGCACGGCGCATGAATACCTGAACTACATGCAGCCCGTCGAACAGGACGGCGCCCACTTCTACCTCAGCGGCATGCGCCGCTCGCCGGCCGAGCCGTTTCAATACTGGTTCATTCCGGCCGATGCGGAAAAGCGCCCGGACCGCTTTTTGAATTTTCTGGCGACTCTGAACAATCCGGACCGGCTCAGCAAAATCGCCCTGGCCACGGCGCAGTCCACCGAAAACAGCAACAGTTTGCCTGCGGCCGAGCAGCAAAAAGTCGCCGAGTTCATGATCGCCATCAGCCGGCAGTTCATCGAGGGCGGCAACGAGCGCATCTCGGCGCAGATTGAAAAATCGGTGCCGGAAGCCCAGCGCCAACAGGTCGCTGAGCTGTATGCCACGGTCTTGCATCAATTCCTGAGAAACATCTACTTATCGGTGCTGGAACAGGAGGGCATGGACATTACCCAGCCGGCCAGCGATTTCGACATGCATTTCTTCGAGAATGCCGTCAATGCCCTCGGCGCCGCCTATCAGTATGACTCGCCGGTTTTGATAACCCTGAACAGCTTCAAGCACATCGAAGCGACCGGCCTGCAGATTACGCGTTCGCCGGGCCAGTGGCTGGTGTTTCCGGGCTGCCTGCTGCTCGCCGTCGGCGTGTTCTTCATGTTCTACCTGCCGCAACGCCGGCTCTGGGTGATCATCAGGCCCGACGGCGAAAAAACGTCATTAACCCTGGCCGGCAGCGCCCTGCGCAACCGTTATGACTTCGATAGGGAGTTTGAACTTATCAGGCAAGACCTGACCCAAAAGCTAATCTGATCCAGCCGGATCTCATCTGTAACCAATACCTGCATACCGCTATGGAAAATCTTTTAGATCAAGAATTCAGGGCAGACGGCTTTTTAAAGCAGCGCTCGCTCTTTGACTGGACCTGGGCACTGCTGATCATGGCCGGCGCCGTATTCGCCTTCAGCCAGTACCGGCATTTGATGGACGGCTTTGAAATCGCCATTCTGTTCGGCACTGGAATGCTGACGATCTGGCTGGGCTGGTTCTGGCCTTCGCTGAGAACCTTCACCCTGACGATCGCCGGCCTGAGCCTGTTCGCCATTTCACGCTACGGCGCGGACCTGTCGATTGCCGATAGCAATTTTTTTCTCAAATACCTGCTGTCCAGCCAGTCGGCCATCATGTGGATGAGCGCGTTGTACGTGATGGCGACCGTTGCTTACTTCGGCCACTTGTTTTCCGGCAACGCCTTCACCGGCAAGGTAGCCGCCAGCCTGACCTGGTCGGCCACGGCGCTGGGCATGACCGGCCTGATGGTGCGCTGGCGGGAATCGTATTTAATGGGCGTCGATATCGGCCATATCCCGGTCAGCAACCTGTATGAAGTATTCATTCTGTTCTCGCTCATCACGGCGCTGCTGTATCTGTATTACGAACAACGCTACCGGACGCGCTCGCTGGGCGGCTTCGTGCTGCTCGTCATCAGCGCGGCGGTAGGCTTTCTGCTGTGGTACACGTTCGACAAGCAGGCCCATGAAATCCAACCGCTGGTGCCCGCGCTGAACAGTTACTGGATGAAAATCCACGTGCCCGCCAACTTTATCGGCTACGGTTCGTTTTCGTTGGCCGCCATGATCGGCGTCGTATTCATCCTGAAATCCGGGGCCGAAGCCAAAAATCCTGACGGCCTGATAGCCGCGCGCCTGCCGGCGCTGCCTTTACTGGAAGACGTCATGTACAAAGCCATCGCGCTCGGCTTTGCTTTTTTCACGCTGGCCACTATACTCGGTGCCTTATGGGCGGCGGAAGCATGGGGCGGCTATTGGTCATGGGACCCGAAGGAAACCTGGGCCTTGATCGTCTGGCTTAATTATGCGGCCTGGCTGCACATGCGCCTGACCAAAGGCTGGAATGGCAAACCGATGGCCTGGTGGGCTATCATTGGCTTTTTCGTCACGCTTTTCGCGTTCCTTGGCGTCAATATGTTTTTGTCCGGACTACATTCTTATGGAGAACTATAAATCATGCTAAAAAAAATCATTCCAGCCGGCCTGTTGATCCTGCTGTTTTCATGCTCCACGCTGCTAAAAGCCGCCGAGTCTGTCGGCTATGAAACCCTGTCGCCGGCACAGCCGACCAACAATCCGGCTAAGGTCGAAGTCATCGAATTCTTCTGGTACGGCTGTCCGCATTGCTATGACTTTGAACCGCTGCTGGCAAAATGGGTAAAAAGCCAACCCGCCAACGTTGAATTCATCCGCCAGCCGGCCGTTTTCAGCAGCCTGTGGGGCAAACACGCCAAGGCCTATTTCACGGCCGAAGCGCTGGGCGTAGTCGACAAAGTGCATAACGACTTTTTTGAGGCCATCCAGGTCAAAAAACAGAAACTTGAAGACGAAGACCAGTTAGCCAAATTCTTTGCCGAGCACGGCGTCGATGAAGAGCAATTCCGCACGGCCTACAATTCCTTCCTGGTTGATACGAAAATGCGCCAGGCCGGCGCGATCGCGTCCCGTTACGGCATTACCGGCGTACCGGCCATTGTCATAAACGGCAAGTATAAAACCAATGGCCCGTTAGCCGGTTCTCATAAAAAGATGATCGAAGTCATGGACCAACTGGTCAAGCAGGAAAGCGCCAATTTAAGCAAGTGATTGGTTAATCATAAAGTAGGG
>CAYPJI010000084.1:0-8474 GCA_964411045.1 uncultured Methylobacter sp.
GCTTCGGCCACGGCGAAGGTTTTTTTCGTTCCGGACGCCTGCAAGCTTCTTACCTGCACAACTATTTTCTATCTAATCCCCGGCTTGCCGCAGGGTTCTTTTCATGACCGCCCAACCTTCGGCAACTGCTCCTGCGTTGCTCTATCTCCTGCATAAACCACACGGATGTGGTGAATGCAGATATTGCAGGAGCAAATATCTGCCCTTGCAGTCGTCGGCAACTGCTCCTGCGTCGCCTAAAGCGCCTACTGCCGGTACTCTACTACATGCCATCCATGGCGTTATGCAATCTCTGCATTCACCCCAACCGCGTGGTTTATACGGGAGGCAGAATGGCGCCTGGAACAACAATAAAAAGCCCTGGGAAAATCAAGGCATTGCTATCTTACGGCAACGTCATGAATTCATCCGGGAACATTGGCAAGCATTTGAATTTCAAAGCCTTCGCGTCCTTCATTGTGAAATATTCAGGCTACATCAGGCAAAAGATTTCTTACCCTTTGACCTCTCTTTAGCGGCTCACCCTTATAGTATTCCTGAAGCTCACGCCTTCTATCCCATGTGCTGAACCGACGCGGCGAAGCGCTACTTTTCCTTTCTCAAACAACCGTATATTGACTTGACAGGGACTAGTCATAGAAAATAGCCGGTTTAGATTCTGAAATATATCCTAACCACGCATGGATAACAGCGTTTCCTCTCAAAACAGCTTAGTTTCTGTTCACAATTTGTCATTTTCCCGGGGCAATAAGAAAATATTTGACGATATTTCGCTGGAATTCGAACGCGGTAAGATTACCGCTATCATGGGTCCCAGCGGCACGGGCAAAACCACGCTGTTAAAACTGATCGGCGGCCAATTGTTTCCCGACCAGGGCTCTGTGACGGTAGACGGGCAGAATGTCCACCGTTTGCGCCGGTCGGAATTGTACAATTTGCGCAAACGCATGGGCATGCTTTTCCAAAGCGGCGCCTTATTAACGGATATGAGCGTGTACGATAATGTAGCTTTTCCGTTGCGCGAGCACACCCATCTGCCCGAATCGATGATCCGCACGCTGGTGCTGATGAAACTGCAGGCCGTAGGGCTGAGAGGCGCACGCGACCTGATGCCTAACGAGTTGTCCGGCGGCATGGCCAGGCGCATCGCCTTGGCCCGCGCAATTGCGCTGGACCCGATGATGATCATGTACGACGAACCGTTTACGGGCCAGGATCCGATTTCCATGGGCGCGCTGGTTCACCTTATCAAATCGTTGAATAACACCCTGGGCCTGACCAGCATTATCGTTTCGCACGATGTCCATGAAACAGCAGCGATCTCCGATTATATTTACGTATTATCGGAAGGCAAAATTGTCGGCCAGGGCACGCCGAAAGAAATTCAACAGTCGGAATCTGAATGGGTTCAACAATTCATGACCGGAGCGGCAGACGGCCCGGTGCATTTTCATTACCCTGCAACAGACTATGTTGACGACCTGCTGTCATCCAAAAAACGTTCTGGCCGGGTATCAAAGCGTTACGGGCAGCTATAAACATGACTCAATTTCTACAATTTTTAGGCAGAACGACACGTACCAGCTTTACCAAGCTGGGACGCGGCACATTCTTCCTGCTCCATACGCTCGGAGGCCTCGGCAGCATACTGCCAAGACCCAGACTGATCCTTAATCAGATGTATGCGGTCGGGGTCCTGTCCTTTCTGATTATCACCGTTTCAGGGCTGTTTGTCGGCATGGTATTGGGCCTGCAGGGTTTTTACATTCTGTCCGATTTTGGCGCCGAAGAGACGCTGGGCCTCATGGTCGCGGCGTCGCTGGTCAGGGAATTGGGCCCGGTTGTGACGGCCTTGTTGTTCGCCGGCCGGGCCGGCTCCGCTTTAACGGCGGAAATCGGTCTGATGAAAGCCACAGAACAGCTTTCCGGCATGGAAATGATGGCCGTCGACCCGATCAAGCGCATTATCTCGCCGCGCTTTCTGGCCGGCTTGCTATCCATGCCCTTGCTGGCGGCTTTATTCAGCATGGTCGGCATTCTGGGCGGGCACATCGTCGGCGTCGGCCTGCTGGGCGTGGACGAAGGCTCTTACTGGTCACAGATGCAGGCCGGCATCGATTTCCAGGATGATATCGTCAATGGCGTCATCAAGAGCATCGTTTTCGGTTTTGTCGCTACCTGGATAGCACTGTTTGAAGGTTATGACACCATCCCGACTTCCGAAGGGGTCAGCCGAGCCACTACACGTACCGTCGTCAATTCAGCTTTTAGTATTTTAGGTCTCGATTTTATCCTGACCGCACTCATGTTCGGAGATTAATTTACATGCAGCACACCAGTACCCAGGACACGCTTGTCGGGCTTTTTGTCGCCGCAGGCATCGTCGGCCTGCTCTTTCTTGCCCTGCAAGTCAGTAATTTGAGCACTTTTATTGAGGAAGACACCTACACTGTGGCTGCACGCTTTGAGAATTCCGGCGGACTGAAGGTTAAATCGCCGGTCTCCGTAGCCGGCGTTAAAATAGGCCAGATCAAAGCCATCAGTTTCGACCCGACCACTTACGAGTCCGTCGTTGAAATGCATATCAACGCGAAGTACAACACTCTCCCGGATGATACCAGCGCCAGCATTTTTACCGCCGGCCTGCTGGGCGAACAATACGTCAATCTGGTGCCGGGCGGCTCGGAAGAGTATCTGAAAGACGGCAGCACGATTGAAATCACGCAGTCCGCCATCATTCTGGAAAAAGTAATCGGCCAGTTCCTGTTTAAATCAGCCGAAGAAAAAGCGGAAACAAAAAAGTGAGCGGGCTGAATATTATTGATCAGGGAGCGGGAAACTTGATCATCGATGGCGATTTGACCTTTTCAACGATAGACAGACAGACGGTGAAATCATTCGCTTTCCTGAAGAAGTCGAAGCATGTCACCATCGACCTCAGCCGGGTCTCTTCTACAGACAGCGCCGGGCTTGCGCTAATGATCGAATGGATAAAATACGCGCGCGATCATAAAATACAGCTGCGCTTTAAAAACATTCCCGAGCAACTGCTCAATCTTGCCAGGCTGAGCGGCTTCGACAAGACGAGCCATTTTACCAATCAGCCAGATTCGCCAGAGTTTACTGATCTTTAGCATTTATCAAGATAACCCAAGACATTCTGTATGGATAAACTAATCATTACCGGCGGCAAAAGACTTTCAGGAGAACTGCGCATCTCCGGCGCCAAGAATGCGGCTTTACCCATTCTGGCCGCAACACTGCTTTCGGAGACGCCCGTCAGCGTCGGCAACATACCGCACCTGCACGACATCACGACCACGATGGAATTACTGGGCCGCATGGGCGTTCAGCTCATCGTTGACGAAAAAATGAACATTGAAGTCGACGCAAGCTCGATCGCCTGTTTTGAAGCGCCGTACGAACTGGTCAGAACCATGCGCGCATCGATCCTGGTTCTGGGCCCTTTACTGGCCCGGTACGGCGAGGCGCATGTATCGCTGCCCGGCGGCTGCGCCATCGGCACACGCCCTGTGGATATTCACATCAACGGATTGATCAAGATGGGTGCCGACATCACCGTCGAAAACGGCTATATCCATGCCAAGGTCGACCGATTGAAAGGCTGCCGCCTGGTGCTTGACCAGATTACCGTTACCGGCACTGAAAACCTGCTCATGGCCGCCGCCTTGGCCGAAGGCACCACGATTATCGAAAATGCCGCCAAGGAACCGGAAGTCAGCGATCTGGCTTATTTTCTGAATGCCATGGGCGCCAAAATTTCCGGCATCGGCACCGATGTTCTCGTCATTGAAGGCGTTGAAAAACTGGGCGTGGAAAATCTGCACTACAACATCCTGCCCGACCGTATTGAAACCGGCACCTATCTGGTCGCCGCCGCCATCACCGGCGGCAAAGTCAAGCTGAAGAATACCCGGCCTGACCTGCTGGATGCCGTTCTGGCAAAATTGGTTGAGGCCGGCGCCGACATCACAACCGGCGAAAACTGGATTCAACTCGATATGCACGGCAACAAGCCCAAAGCCGTCTCCGTGCGCACCGCCCCTTACCCGGCTTTTCCGACCGACATGCAGGCCCAGTTCACGGCCATGAATACAGTCGCGGAGGGTGTCGGCATTATTACCGAAACGGTCTTTGAGAACCGGTTCATGCATGTCCAGGAAATGCAGCGCATGGGCGCCGACATCAAGCTGGAATCGAATACCGCCATCTGCACCGGTGTTAAAAAGCTGACCGCTGCCCCCGTTATGGCGACCGATTTAAGAGCGTCCGCGAGTCTGGTCATCGCCGCCCTTGCGGCTGAAGGCGATACGCTGGTTGATCGCATCTACCATATAGACCGCGGCTACGACCACATAGAAGAAAAACTTTCGCAACTGGGCGCGACTATACGCCGCGTCCCAAGATAAAGGATCCGCCATGCTGACTATCGCCGTATCCAAAGGCCGAATTTATGAAGAAGCCCTGCCCTTGCTGGAAGAAGCGGGCATCACGCCGATCGACGACCCGAAAAAATGCCGCAAGCTGATCCTGCAGACCAGCCGCGACGATGTTCAACTGGTCATCATCCGTGCTACCGACGTGCCTACATTTGTCGAATACGGCGCCGCCGACCTCGGCATCGCCGGCAAGGATGTATTGCTGGAGCACGGCGCAGAAAGCCTGTACGAGCCGCTGGACCTGAAGATTGCCTGCTGCCGGCTCATGACCGCCCTGCCTAAGGATGCGCCGGAAATCTCGGGCAGAATCCGCGTGGCGACCAAATACGTCAAAACCGCCCAACGCTATTTTGCCGGCCGCGGCATTCAGGCCGAAATCATCAAGTTATACGGCTCCATGGAACTGGCGCCGCTGGTTGGCCTGGCCGATTGCATCGTCGACCTCGTCGATACCGGCAACACCCTGAAAGCCAACGGCCTGGAACCGCGCGATCTCATTATGAACATCAGTTCCCGCCTGGTCGTGAACAAGGCGGCCATGAAGATGAAACATCAGGCTATTCAGTCGCTACTCGATCAATTTGAAAAAACCCTTGCGGAAAGATAACGCCATGTCCGATTTAAACATTACCAAACTGGATGCCTCATCAGCTGATTTTGACCGGCAATTGAAAAACCTGCTGGCCTGGGATGAAACCGACGATCTGGAAATTCATCAACGCGTGCTGTCCATTATTGCCGACGTGCGCAAAAACGGCGATAAGGCCGTGATCGAATATACCAACCGCTTCGATCACTGTCAGATCACCGATGCCAGCCAGCTCGAACTATCCCGGGATACGCTGAAATCGGCCTGGGAAAAACTGCCGGCCGATCAGGCCAAGGCATTGCAGACAGCGGCCGACCGTATCCGCGCCTATGCGGAAAAACAGAAGATGGAGTCATGGCAGTACACCGAAGCCGACGGGACGCTGTTGGGGCAGAAAGTTACGCCGCTGGATCGGGTAGGGCTTTATGTGCCGGGCGGCAAAGCGGCTTATCCGTCTTCGGTGCTCATGAACGCGATCCCGGCCAAAGTCGCCGGTGTCGGCGAACTGATCATGGTCGTTCCCACGCCGCATGGCGAAACCAATGAACTGGTGTTGGCGGCCGCCTATCTGGCCGGCGTCGACCGCGCCTTTGCCATCGGCGGCGCACAGGCTGTCGCAGCGCTCGCTTACGGTACGGAAACGGTGCCGGCCGTGGCCAAAATTGTCGGCCCCGGCAATATCTATGTCGCCACGGCCAAAAAACTGGTTTTCGGGCAAGTCGGCATCGACATGATTGCCGGCCCTTCGGAAATCCTGGTGATCTGCGATGGCAAAACCAACCCGGACTGGATTGCCATGGACCTGTTCTCGCAGGCCGAGCACGATGAAGACGCGCAAGCCATCCTGATCAGTGATGATGCAGACTTTCTGGCTGCCGTCGAGCAGAGCATCCGCAAGTTATTGCCGCAAATGGAGCGGGCCGACATCATCAGAACCTCGCTGACCACGCGCGGCGCGCTGATCAAGGCCGGCAGCTTAAAAGAAGCCGCCGAGGTGGCCAACATCATTGCACCGGAACATTTGGAGCTGTCGGTTGAAAATCCGACCGACTTATGCGAGCACATCCGCCATGCCGGCGCCATTTTCATGGGCCGCTATACCGCCGAAGCCTTAGGCGACTACTGCGCCGGCCCCAACCATGTCTTGCCGACATCGAGCACCGCCCGCTTCTCATCGCCTTTGGGCGTTTACGATTTCCAGAAGCGTTCCAGCCTGATCAACTGCTCCGAAGCCGGCGCAGATCAGTTGGGCAAAACTGCATCGATACTGGCACGCGGTGAAAGCCTGACCGCCCATGCGCGTTCTGCCGAATACCGAATAAAGTCAGAGTAAGGCCCAAGGCGCAAGGCGGACAAGTCTTCGCCCTGCGCCTTGCCAGTTACTTTTCACCTTTGCCTTGAATCTTAATTTATGCCACAAAATGATCTGATTGCCTCCGTGTTCCGCCAGGAAGTGCGGGCTCTGTCTGCCTACAAAGTGGCTGATGCCACAGGCTTGATCAAACTCGACGCCATGGAAAATCCCTATACCTGGCCCGAAGATATCAAGGCCAGCTGGCTGGAAGCGCTGAAAGACTGCGCGCTGAACCGGTATCCTGATCCTGAAGCCAAGGCGCTCGCAGCAACGTTGAAACGTTTGAATCATCTGCCCGATCAGTTCGAACTACTGCTGGGCAATGGCTCCGATGAGATCATTCAATTGCTGCTGATGGCGCTGCCATCGAATGCCTGCGTAATGGCGCCCGATCCTGGCTTTGTCATGTATAAACAGCTGAGCCACTGCCTGGGGCTGAATTATCATGGCATTCCGTTACGGGCCGACGATTTCGATCTGGATGTGCCTGCCATGTTGTCTGCAATTGAAGCGCATCGGCCTTCGGTTATTTTTCTGGCCTATCCCAACAATCCGACCGGCAACTTGTTCAGCGAAGACGCGATACTGGCTGTTATCAAAGCGGCCAAGGGCCTCGTGGTCATTGATGAGGCTTACGCGCCTTTTGCCGATGCCAGCTTTATCGATCGGCTGGCTCAATTCGATAACCTTCTGGTCATGCGTACCGTATCCAAACTAGGACTGGCCGGCCTGCGCCTGGGCTATATTGCCGGCGGCCGGGCCATTATCGAACAACTGAACAAAATCCGCCTGCCTTATAACATCAACATCCTCACGCAAATCAGCGCCGACTTTGCCTTGTCCAATAAATCGCTGTTTGACAGCCAAACCCGGCAGATCTGCGCTGAGCGAGCCGTCGTATTTGAACAACTGAATGGCATGGACGGCATTACCGCCTACCCAAGCGCGGCTAATTTCATTCTGTTCCGGACGCCGAAAAATAAGGCCGACAGTATTTTCGCTTCCTTGAAAGAACAAGGCGTTTTGATCAAGAATCTGGCGCCGCATGGCGGATTATTAAGCGATTGCCTGCGCGTCACCATTGGCACGCCGGAAGAAAATGAGGCTTTTCTTGCGGCATTAAGGAAAAGTCTGGCCGGTCATTGAGCTGACTATCAAACCGTCGACTGTATTGTGATGCCGTCTATGTATTCGCCCTGGATGCCGATTCCCGGACCATTGCGCATAAACGCTTCAAAACACATAAGTTGTAATGGTATATTGGCATCGATAAAAACTATAAAATCATGTGCTCTTTAAAGCACAGACCCAATCAGGAGACTTTATAAATGAATAATGAAGGCGTCGATAAGTCCAAGCGCCAGTTTTTAACCACGGCGTTGACCGTGGTAGGGGCGGTCGGCACAGGCTATCTAGCGGTTCCTTTTCTGGCTCAAATGCAGCCCAGCGTTAAAGCGATGGCGGCCGGGGCACCTGTTGAAGTTGACATCAGCAAAATGGAACCTGGCCAATTGCTCAGAGTCGAGTGGCGCGGCAAACCGGTCTGGATTCTGAACAGAGCGCCGGAAGTCCTTGAGACGCTTAAAACACTTGATAATGAGCTTCGCGATCCGCTCTCGCAGGAATCAATGCAGCCGTCCTCGAGCAAGAACCAAATGCGTGCGATCAAACCTGAGGTTTTCGTTGCCATAGGTTTATGCACGCATCTGGGCTGCTCGCCTACTTACCGTCCGGAAATTGCCCCTAACGATCTGGGCGACAAATGGAAAGGCGGCTTTTTCTGTCCTTGCCATGGCTCCTGGTTCGATCTGGCCGGCCGTGTTTATCGCGGTGTGCCGGCGCCTACCAATCTGGAGATTCCACCCTACCGTTATGTTACCGACACGCAGATCATCATTGGCGAAGAAGCTACCGCGGGGGCAAGCGCATGAAACCATCACGTCTAACAACATACGGCAACTGGGTCCTGGACCGTTTTCCGCTCACCAAACTCTGGAATGACCACATGGCGCAATACTATGCGCCGAAAAACTTCAATTTCTGGTATTTCTTTGGCTCACTGGCCCTGCTG
>CAYPJI010000085.1:0-8418 GCA_964411045.1 uncultured Methylobacter sp.
GCGTGTCTTATGACCTGGAATATGGTTCAGCCACGCTGGAAGCTCATATCGATGCGTTTGATGCAGGTGACCGCGTACTACTGATCGATGATCTGCTGGCTACGGGCGGAACCGCGAAAGCCAGTTGCGAACTGGTTGAAAAACTGGGGGCAAAGGTTGAAGCCTGTGCTTTCGTGGTGGAACTGGACTTTCTGGAAGGAAGGCATAAACTCGGTGATTACGAAGTCCATTCTTTATTGCATTTTTAGAGCTACATCCTTGTAGCTCCTTTAAATACTATCTGAATTTCAGTTGATCTATTTTATTGCTCGCTTCTTCAAATGACTTGGCTGTCGCGTCAAATGACTGGGCGGTGCTGCTGAATGAATTAGATACCTGTTCAAATTCTTTATTATCGGCGCTTAACGTCAAAGTAAAACCTTCAGGACTGGCTGTATTGCCGGAAGCATTCGGCTCGGCAACCGCAGTCTGCCCAGAAGCCGTATTGCCGTCGCCTTCAAGCGCCTCGTCCTCGAAGTCCAGTAAATCGTCGGATGGCTCGACCTTGCCGTCCATGGCCAAACTGTTACGCCATTGCAAAAAAGACTCACGGGTAAATACATACGGATCCAGCGACGCTTCATCAATGAATTTCAAAGCACCTTCGGCATTGGCCCGCGAATTCAGCATCGAAATCAACTGTACGGGCGCGCCTACGTATGTAATCGGATTTGCTGCCGTATCAAATATTGCCCCAGGGATGCCGCGCGCCGTAGACGGCCCCAAAAATGGCAATACCAGATAAGAACCTTGAGGCACACCCCAGACAGCCAGTGTCTGCTCAAAATCCTCCTCATTCTGCTCCAGGCCAAATTCCTTGGCGACATCAAACAACCCAGCCAAACCTACTGTCGTGTTAATCATAAATCGCCCGGAATCCTGAGCGCTTTGCTGGAATTTAGCCTGTAGGACATCATTCAGAACAACATTAATGTTTTTCAAGTTGTTGAAAAAATTGAACACACCTGTCTGAACAAACTGTGGCGTTACGAATTTGTACGCATCTGCCATAGGTTTAGCGACATAGTCATCAACGGTATCATTGAAAACATACATTTTTCTATTGAAGCCTTCATAAGGATCAACCGGATTCGCTTCAACTTGTTGCTCAACACCTCCAGTGCTTGCACAACCGCTCAAGGTGACAGCCGCTCCGATAAGCATGCCTGACAAAATTTGTTTGATTTTACCGTATCGGTAGCCGTTGTTGGGGTTGTTCATTGACATAAAACCTACTGTTTCGAATAATTATCAATTTTTTCGTTGATCTTAGCTATTAAGGCATCAAATCCTTCACGCTGCAAAATAGCAGTGTATTCCGATCTTTTTAACGCCAGGTCACTGACACCATTAGCTATGATGTTAATAATACGCCAGCTAGGGCCTTTCTCCTTCAGCATATAATCGAACTTCACATCTTTTTCACCAGGAATTACCAGATGAGAATGAACAACTACACCGCCTCTTGCAGTTTCTTCTTCCGAATCAAATACAAATGATTCGCCTGAATAATCTTTAAAGTTATGAGCATAAGAAGCGATACTCAGACGACTGAATACCTCTACAAGCTTTTGCTGCTGATCTTCGGTTAATTTTTCCCATTCCTTACCCACAACAATACGAGCGATTTTTGTCAGATCATGACTGTTGGAAACCGGATCCTTAAGTTTCTCATATCTGCCGGCATAACCTAACTGCTTGCCGTTCTTCATTACGTCAATCAGTTCAGCCTGAAATTTTTCTACGACCTGCCTCGCTGTAGCCGCTTCTTCCTGGGCATAAGCAGTCGTCGCAAGGAAATACCACGCCAGGACCAATGCAAACTTTATACTTCTTAAAACCATAATCAAAAACCTCGTAATTATAAAGCATATTTATATCTTTTGATAAATGCGTCCTTTCCATCTCGAACGCTCCCCTTTCCAGTAACGTATCGCAGAAGTCCAGGTCATCAATAAATAAAGACTGGCTACCAACGGTAAAGCCAACCCCCAGACCGGATTAAATTCATAAAATCGAAGGACCGGACTGTATATGAGCGCCATCAACAAAATGGCTAGAATACTTAATAGGGCTGCTCCGCCTTGAAAATAAAACAGGCCGAATGAAGGCAGACAGTACATTATCAGCATACTCACTGTGCAAATCAGCAACAATGTAGCCGAGTAATAGAGCTGCGTATAGGCCGTACGCGCTACCATGTCCCAAATATCGCGCAATGTTCCATAGGGACGCTGGCTCAGCACGCCATGCGTCAAGCCCATCCAGGTTTTGTATCCGGCAGATTTTACTGTTTTTGCCAATGTGCAATCATCGATAAGCGCGTCTTTAATCGAAGCCATGCCGCCGATCCGGCGCAATACATCCGTTTCCACAAAAATACAGCCACCTGCTGCCGTGGCGAATCTGCTATCAGGCCTGTTAGCCAAAGCGAACGGATAAATCATTTTAAAAAAGAAAACAAATGCGGGCATCAGCAGTTTTTCCCAAAACGAGTCAAACCGTAGTACCGCCATCAGAGACACAAAGTTAACATTTTCCAGTGAATGCTTGTCCTTGAGGCTTTTGATCATACCGGGACGCAATGATATATCGGCATCGAGCAATAAAGTATAAGGCGTTTGCACTTGTTTGAGCCCTTGCTCCTGCGCCCATAATTTGCCTGTCCAACCGACAGGCAGTGAATCGGACTGAATAACCTTCAAAGCTTGCAGATTGGACTGATGAATGATGGACAAGGTTCTATCAGTAGACTCATCATCGACAACTATGACGTTTAACCCCTGCCCCTGATGCTCCAGATCTGCCAAGGTCCTGCCGATAACCTCTTCTTCATTACGGGCAGGAATTACGACGGTAACATCACTGAGATCCGCCTGCTCATAGCCAGACGGATCCGCTTCCAACACTTCTTTAACGCTCCAGGGACGCCATGGCAGCAGCAGAACAATCAACCACACTGCCGCCGCTACAGCGGACAAATAAAAACCAGCATCAACCATTACAATCTATTCGACCATCTCTACTCTGACTGGAATACCGGCAATTGTTGGCGCAGGCTTCTCATCCACATAATCCGGCTCAAGTTCAGGCACCATGATGCCTTCGGTTCTTGGCCCGCGAATTGATGTGAGCATCGCTTTTATTGGATGCTTGAACACGTCCTCAACGGCAGTGGCCTCATAGCCACAGTGAGCCATGCAGCCGGCGCATTTAGGATTTTTTACACTGCCATACTTATCCCATGGCGTGGTATCAAGCAATTCCTGAAAAGTTGCAGCACTGCCCTCGTCAGCCAATAAGTAGCAGGGCTTTTGCCAACCGAACACGTTGCGCGTCGGATTGCCCCACGGCGTGCAGTTGTAACTTTGATTACCGGCCAGAAAATCCAGATACAGCGTAGAATGATTCAATTTCCATTTACGTTTTTTGCCGATTTTAAAAATACCGCGGAATAATTCCTTGACGTCCCGGCCTTTAATGAAAACGTCCTGTTGTGGAGCCCGTTCATAGCTGAAGCCCGGCGCTATGGTAACGCCTTCCACACCCAGTTCCATTGCGTAATCAAGAAACTCGGCCACTTCTTCAGACGTTTCGCCCTGGAACAAAGTGCAGTTTATTGTGACTCTGAAACCTTTTTCCAAGGCCAGCTTTATAGCTTCAACAGCTTGATCGAAAACACCTTGCTGACATACCGAGGCGTCATGGCGGTCGCGCATGCCATCGAGATGAATAGAGAAAGTGAGATAAGGCGAAGGCTTGTAATCATTGATCTTCTTTTTCAGCAGTAGAGCATTTGTACACAAATAGACAAACTTCTTGCGTGCAATGATTCCCTCAACAATTTGCGGCATCTCTTTATGAATCAGCGGCTCGCCGCCTGGGATCGATACCATTGGCGCACCGCATTCATCTACTGCCTGCAGACACTCTTCAACAGAAAGGCGCTTGTTCAGGATTTCGTCAGGATAATCAATTTTACCGCAGCCCGCACAGGCTAAATTGCAGCGAAACAAAGGTTCCAGCATAAGAACCAAAGGATATCGCTTAACTCCTTTCAACTTTTGCTTGATTAGATAACTACCTACAGTCAACTGTTGACGTAAAGGAACTCCCACGTGCAAACCCTCCAAAAAAATTCAATAAACTGACGACAGCCTTAGTTACAACAACTGCCTTGAAAGTATTCTTAATTACAAAAATAAGCGTTGCAATAAAACAACAAAAAAATAATATTCACTGAAATACAACCTTTCATATAATACAAACGCTTATCTATTGTTGAGTAGAATACTATCTTTTACTGGCCGACTCCAGTTTTTGCGATAAATTATGCATTCATATCTCACTCCAACATGTCGCCAAGCTGATTTGCGCACACACAACAGATAGACTTAAACTGCTGTTTTTACTCTCATTAGACATCTCAACAATTCTGCCTGCCTGCCATATTAGCAACAAAACAACATTGCTTTGCAAAATACCAACAAACAGTCTATTATTGCTGTCAGCACTACAACTCTTTATTAAATTTCTGTAAGTCGACATAAAAAAAAATCATGAACGGAACTCAAATATCCCTGGAAAACCCGAAGTCACTCAGCAAATTATCTGATGATGAATTTCAGGCATTATTGCTTGAAGGTGTGTCCAGAACATTTGCGCTGACCATTCCCCAACTACCGGAGAAGTTATACAGCGCTGTAGCGAATGCTTATTTGCTATGCCGCATAGTCGACACCATTGAAGACGAAACCTCTTTATCGCCTGAGCAAAAAAAGTATTTTTGCTCGGAATTTATTAACGTCGTCAAAACCGGCGTCAATTCCGAACCCTTTGCCGTAGAACTGGCCCCACTGCTCTCAAAGCAGACCATTCCGGCTGAACACACACTTATCCATGTATTGCCGCGCGTCATAGAAATCACGCATAAATTCGATCCGGATCAGATTGAAGCGCTGGCTTGCTGCGTTGAAACAATGGCTGAAGGCATGCCGATTTATCAGGCCATGGACCTGCGGGGCGGTTTAGCCACGATGGCCGACATGGATAAATACTGCTATTACGTTGCTGGTTGCGTAGGCGAGATGCTGGCCAAACTTTTTTGCCACTATTCACCGGAAATCGCCCAACATCGCGAGCAACTCCTGACTTTATCGGTTTCTTTCGGCCAGGGACTGCAAATGACCAACATTCTGAAAGATATCTGGGATGACGCTCAACGCGGCGTATGCTGGCTGCCTCAGGATATTTTTACAGAAACCGGTTTTGATCTTAAAAACCTGACGCCTGAAACCAATGATGAAAACTTCAGAAAAGGATTGGAGCACCTGATCAGCATTGCCCATGGCCATCTGCATAACGCCTTGATTTATACTCAGCTAATTCCTGCGCATGAAACCGGCATTCGTAACTTCTGCCTGTGGGCGCTCGGCATGGCCGTACTGACATTGCGAAAAATTAAACAAAATCTAGACTTTAACAAATCCAGCCAGGTCAAAATTTCACGCAACAGTGTCAAAGCTACTATTTTTGCCACTAAATTAGCCGGCCACAGCAATACCATGCTATCCCTGCTTTTCAATTTAGCCGGCCGCGGACTCAAAACGCCCGACTGGACCTATACAACATTATCCTCAAAATCCACGTCAGATCTTTAAGGACATACCCCCATGTTTACTGAAGCAATTACAGCGATAAATATCAGCACCACACCGAGTTCATCGACTGCTATTAATTCTCATGCATTGGATCTAAACAAAGCCATAAGCAAAGCCCAAGAAAAACTATTAAGTCTGCAAGACAAAGAAGGCTTTTGGGTATTCGAACTGGAAGCGGACTGCACGATTCCAGCCGAATACATCATGATGATGCATTATCTGGGCGAGATCGACAAACCTCTTCAGGCCAAGATAGCCAATTATCTCAGATCCCGCCAATCCAAAGACGGCAGCTATCCCCTATTCATGGGCGGCGTCGGCGATATCAGCTGCAGCGTTAAAGTCTATTACGCCTTAAAAATGGCCGGCGACTCTATCAATGCCCCGCACATGGTTAAACTGAGAAATTACATCCTGGGCCAGGGCGGCGCTGCCAAAGCCAATGTTTTCACCCGTATCGCTCTGGCGACCTTCGAGCAGATCCCCTGGCGCGGCGTTCCTTATATTCCGGTTGAAATCATGCTGTTCCCGAAATGGTTTCCCTTCCATCTGGATAAGGTTTCATACTGGTCCAGAACCGTAATGGTGCCGCTATTTGTTCTTTGCACCTTAAAAGCGACCGCCAAGAATCCGAACAAAGTCGATATCCTGGAACTTTTCATTACGCACCCGGATGAAGAACAGCATTACTTTCCGGAAAGGACGCCTTTAAATAGGTTTTTTCTGGCACTGGACAAACTGGGCCGCAAAACACGCCCTTTAATCCCTGAAAAAACGCAAGCCCAGGCTATTGAGAAAGCCAAAGAGTGGTTCATCGAGCGCCTGAACGGCGAAGACGGCCTCGGCGCTATTTTCCCTGCCATGGTCAACGCTTACGAAGCCATGCTGCTACTGGGCATGCCTAAAGATCATGAACTGGTGGTAACGGCTCGTAAAGCCATAGACAAGCTGCTGGTCATCAACGAGCATGATGCTTATTGCCAACCTTGTGTGTCGCCGGTCTGGGATACAGGTCTTACCGCTCTCGCCCTGCTGGAAGCCGACAAAGCCGGCAACAAGGAAAGCCTGACACGGGCTTTTGACTGGTTGAAAAGCAAACAACTCTCTGACGAACCGGGCGACTGGCGTATTTCCAGACCCGACCTGAAGGGTGGCGGATGGGCGTTTCAATTCGCAAATCCGCATTATCCCGATGTCGACGATACCGCAGTCGTGGCCTTTGGCATGGCCGAATCAAATCTGCCGGATCTGGATGAATCCGTACTCCGGGCTACCGACTGGATAGTCGGCATGCAATCTATGAACGGCGGCTATGGCGCGTTTGATGTCGATAATACCTGTTATTATCTGAATGAAATTCCTTTTGCCGATCACGGCGCCCTGTTAGATCCGCCAACCGCCGATGTCAGCGCACGCTGCGCCATGCTGATGGGACGCGTAGCCAAGGATCGCGCCGAATATCTGCCAGCCCTGGAACGGGCCCTCGACTATTTACGCAGCGAACAGGAAGCAGACGGCTCATGGTTCGGGCGCTGGGGCACCAACTACATCTATGGCACCTGGTCAGTGTTGCTGGGACTGGAACAAACCAACCTGCCCAAGGACGACCCGATGTATACCAAAGCCGCAAAATGGCTAAAAAGCGTGCAACGCGAAGACGGCGGCTGGGGCGAAGACAACCACAGCTATCACGACGCCAGCCATAGCGGCAAATACCGTTTCAGCACAGCCTTCCAGACCGCCTGGGCGCTTCTGGCCCTGATGGCGGCCGGCGAAACCCATAGCCCTGAAGTAAAAGCCGGCATCGACTTCCTGCTGCGCAGCCAACAGGCGGACGGCGTCTGGAATGACAAATGCTTCACGGCCCCTGGCTTTCCGAGGGTTTTCTATTTGAAATACCACGGTTACGACAAGTTCTTCCCATTATGGGCGCTTGCCAGATACCGCAACGAGCTTAGCAGACAGTGATTATCGGAATCGTTGTTGCTTTACCGGAAGAACTCGGCACTCTGACATCAAAAAACATTGATAAAGGGCGTTGTGTTTTTATATCCGATAAAGTACTCGTTGCTTATTCAGGCGCCGGCCCTGCCAATGCGCAAACGGCAGCCGAACTGTTGGCTTCCAGAGGCGCAACCCGGCTAATCAGTTGGGGCTGCGCCGCAGCCCTCGACGCTTCGTTGAAGCCTGGAGACCTTACCCTGGCTGACTCGTTGATAGATGTGGATCAAGTGCGGATGGATATAGCCTCGGACTGGCATAGCCACGCCAGAAATATCCTGTCGGCTCATGCGACCGTTCATACCGGCTGTCTGGCTGAAAGCCATCAAATTGTTTCATCCGGCACAGGCAAAAAACAACTGCATGCCAAAACCGGCGCCATTGTATTGGACATGGAAAGCGTCGCGGTCGCCAAAATCGCCAGACAACACACACTGCCGTTTCTGGCAATCCGCGCAATTGTCGACCCGGTGAACATGAGCCTTCCCAGAGCCATCAATCGTTCGCTTAATGATCAGGGCGATGTGGTTTTAAGCAAGCTATTGATATTTCTCGCGTTGCATCCGATTGAGCTGCCCGGATTAATCAAGCTGGGGCTGCATTTCAATGCTGCCAAGAATAAATTAAAGTTGGTTGCCCAACAGCTTGATATAATTAACAGCTTTGGCCAATCCAGCATAATTGCGCAAAGTCTTCATGAATAACGCAAACCATTTAA
>CAYPJI010000086.1:0-8371 GCA_964411045.1 uncultured Methylobacter sp.
GGTGCTCGCGCCGGCGGTAAGGACGGCAAACGCGCCAAGAAAAAAGGCGGCAAATTCGAACGTACGGCTATGCCTGAAATCAGGCATCAGTTCGAGATGCCGGTTGCACCTATCGTGAAAGACGTCACGATACCTGAATCGATTATCGTTTCCGACCTCGCCCAGAAAATGAGCGTGAAGGCGGCCGAAGTGATCAAACAGTTGATGAAGCTGGGCATGATGGCGACGATCAACCAGAGCATAGATCAGGAAACAGCGGTCATTCTGGTTGAAGAAATGGGCCATAAAGCTATCATGCAAAGCGAAGATGATCTTGAGCGGGAAATGCTGGCTGAAGTCACAGCCGAGGATAACCGCGCTACGCTATCACGGGCGCCTATCGTAACGATTATGGGGCACGTCGATCACGGTAAGACATCGCTGCTGGATTATATCCGCAAGACTCGCGTAGCTGCCGGTGAGGCAGGCGGTATTACTCAGCATATCGGTGCGTATCAGGTGAAAACCGATCATGGCTCGGTCACCTTTCTGGATACACCGGGCCATGCCGCATTCACGGCCATGCGTGCGCGTGGCGCCGATGTGACCGACGTTGTTATTGTCGTCGTAGCTGCTGATGACGGTGTGATGCCGCAGACAAAAGAAGCGGTTGAGCATGCCAGAGCGGCCAATGTGCCGATCATCGTTGCGATCAATAAAATCGATAAGCCTGATGCCAACCCCGATAAGGTTATGCAGGAGTTGTCAACTATTAACGTCGTGCCCGAAGAATGGGGCGGTGATGTGCAATTCCTGAAAATCTCGGCTAAAACGGGTGAAGGCATTGACGATTTGATCGAAGCCTTGATCGTGCAGGCGGAAATTCTGGAATTGACTGCACCGGTCGAAGGTGCGGCATCCGGTATTGTCATTGAATCAAGGCTCGATAAAGGCCGTGGTGCCGTGGCAACGGTGCTGGTACAAAAAGGCACGCTGGAAAAAGGCCAGATCGTTCTGTGTGGCCATGAATTCGGCCGCGTCAGAGCCATGTTCAATGAGAACGGCAAGGCTATTAAAGAAGCCTTTCCGAGTGCTCCGGTGGAAATTCTCGGCTTATCGGGCACACCGAATGCCGGCGATGAATTTTTAGTCGTGCAAAATGAACGAATCGCCAGAGAATTGGCCGAACACCGTGAAGACAGAAGCAAGACCAGTCGCCATGCCGCGCAGCAGGCATCGAAACTGGATGAAGTCTTCTCGAAGATGGCCAGCGGAGAAACCGCGAGCTTGAATCTGGTTATCAAGACTGACGTTCAGGGAAGCCTGGAGGCGTTGCGCGAATCCTTGATCAGTCTGTCCACGGAAGAGGTCGAGGTAAAGGTCGTCTATGGCGGCGTCGGCGGTATCAATGAAGGCGACGTCAACTTGGCGCTGGCTTCGGGCGCGATTCTGATGGGCTTTAACGTTCGTGCCGATGCGACGGCCCGGAAACTGATCGAAGAGAAAGGCGTTGATCTGCATTATTACAGCGTCATCTATGATGCGATTGATGAAGTCAAAAAATCCATTAGCGGCATGCTGGCGCCTGAAATCAAGGAACAGATTGTCGGTCTTGCCGAAGTTCGCGATGTCTTCCGGTCACCTAAATTCGGTGCTATCGCCGGCTGTATGGTTATCGACGGTTACGTTAAGAGAAATCTGCCGATACGTGTACTGCGCAACAACGTGGTTATCTACGAAGGGCAACTGGAATCGTTGCGCCGCTTCAAGGAAGATGCCACTGAAGTCAAGATGGGCATGGAGTGCGGTATCGGTGTGAAAAACTACAACGATGTCAGAGTCGGCGATCAGATCGAGGTGTTTGAACGTATAGAAGTTAAACGGGAACTGTAATCCTTATGGCAAAAGAATTCGGTCGTAGCGCACGCGTTTCATCGCAGATGCAGAAAGAGCTTTCCTTGATTCTGCAACGGGATATTGATGATCCCAGGTTGGGCTTTATTACTATTAATGAAGTCGAAGTCAGCAAGGATCTGGCCGTGGCAAAGGTTTACGTGACGGTCCTGAATGCCGACGAGCAAGGCAAGCGCAACAATGTCAAATGGCTGAACGAGATGGCGCCTGTTATCCGGCATGAGCTGGCTAAGAGGATGCGTTTAAGGCATATGTCCGAATTGCGTTTCTATTACGATGACTCGTTCGATACCGGCATGCGCGTTGCCGAGCTTTTAAGCGATCTGGATAAGAAAGACAAGGATTAGCCTGGAATGAGTAAACGCAAATCCGGGCGCAATGTCCACGGCATCCTGTTGCTGGACAAACGCCTGGGGGTTTCTTCAAACAAAGCCTTGCAGGAAGTCCGGCGTTTGTTTGACGCCAACAAAGCCGGGCATACCGGCAGCCTGGACCCATTGGCAACAGGCTTGCTGCCGCTGTGTTTCGGCGAGGCGACCAAGGTCTCGGCGCTAATGCTCGATGATGACAAACGTTACCAGACGCTGGTTCAGCTTGGCGTCATGACCGATACGGGCGACGCGGAAGGTCAGGTTCTTGAGACCAGGCCGGTGCCCGAACTGACTGTCGATGTTATCAAGGCCTGTCTGAAAAAGTTCACCGGTGAAATCGATCAGGTGCCTCCGATGTATTCAGCTTTAAAGCACAATGGCAAAAAGCTCTATGAACTGGCCCGGGCCGGTGAAACCGTGGATCGGAAAGCCAGGCGCATCACGATATATGACTTGCAATTGCTGGATTTTTCGAAAGATCAGTTGAGACTGGACGTTCGCTGTTCGAAAGGCACCTATATCCGTTCGTTGGCGGAAGATATCGGCCATGAACTCGGCTGCGGCGGAACGGTAAACGAGCTGCGTCGGCTGGAAGCCGGCCGGTTCAGTATTGAGAATGCCAAGACCCTGGAGCAGTTGGCCGAAATGGATGAGCAGGAACTGCAGCAATGCCTGATTGATGTCGATAAGCCTTTAGAGTTCATGCCTGCCGTGCAGCTGTCCGAGAGCGACGCAATTCGTATAAAGCAGGGGCAAGCGCTCGAGATTAAAGAAGTCTTGCCCGGCATGGTGCGTATGTACCATGCCAAGGTTTTTTTGGGCTTGGGAGAAATGCTATTGGATGGTAAACTAGCGCCGAAAAAATTGTTCAATCTGAACGACGAGCCTGTCTGAACCGAAGGGTTCTCAGGCTAAAAGTTACACCTGTTTCTACCCCCTATCGTGGAGACAGGGTATTCATTAGTTGTTATAACAGGCAACTTTATTTTTAATTTTTTAATCTTAATAGGGATTATAAATGCCATTCACTGCAGAACAGAAAAAAGCAGTCGTAGAAGCTTATCGACTGTCAGAAAACGATACAGGTTCACCCGAAGTGCAAGTTGCCTTGTTGACCGCACACATTACTCATTTAACACCGCACTTCGCAACACACAAAAAAGACAACCATTCTCGTCGCGGCCTGCTGCGCATGGTTAATCAGCGTCGCAAGCTGCTGGATTATTTGAAAAATAAAGACGGTAATCGTTATCGTTCATTAATTGAGCGTCTAGGCTTACGCAAATAAAAAAGCAAAAAAAGAAACGGCACATAAGGTGCCGTTTCTGCTTTAGCAAGTCATGGATTGAATAAATCTTCAAATAACCTTTATACAAAGGAACCTTATAGTGAATCCTATTAGGAAAGAATTTCAGTACGGCGATCAGCTCGTTACATTAGAAACCGGTGAAATAGCTCGTCAAGCAGACGGCGCTGTTATGATCGATGTCGATGGCACCTCATTGCTGGTCACAGTCGTTGGTAAAAAAGAAGCTAATGGTGGCGATTTTTTCCCACTGACTGTTAATTATCAGGAAAAAACATACGCCGCCGGCAAAATCCCAGGCGGTTTCTTCAAGAGAGAAGGACGTCCTAGTGAAAAAGAGACTTTAACGTCTCGTTTAATCGATAGACCGCTCCGTCCTCTTTTTCCGGATGGTTATACGAACGAAGTTCAAATTATCGCTACTGTCGTGTCATTGAACCCGGCAGTTGATCCTGACATTCCAGCCTTGCTAGGAGCTTCGGCTGCATTGGCTGTTTCGGGATTGCCTTTTAACGGTCCGGTAGGCGCTGCTTGCGTCGGCTACAAAGACGGCAGTTATTTATTGAATCCATCCCCGGCGGTATTGAAAGATTCCGAATTGGAACTGGTTGTCGCCGGTACTGCGAAAGCCGTTTTGATGGTTGAATCAGAAGCTCGCAACTTATCTGAAGAAGTCATGCTGGGCGCGGTTTTGTTCGGTCACGAACAAATGCAGACAGCCATCAACGCCATTAACGAATTCGCTCAACTCGCCGGTGCGGCAACTGTTGACTTTACGGCTCCTGAAGCCGATGCTGAGCTACTAAAACTGGTAACCTCGGAAGTGGAAGCCGGTATTAAAGCCGCTTACCAAGTGCCTGAAAAACTGGTCAGACAGGAACAGTTGAAAGCCATCAGAAATGCGGCTTTAGAAAAACTGGCTGCGGAAGAGCAATATGCAGAACAGGATATTCGCGCCATTATAGAACATCTGGAGAAAAAGATAGTTCGTAGTTCCACTCTAGAAGGCAAACGCATTGACGGTCGCGCTCTGGATTCAATCAGACCGATCACGATCAGAACCGGCGTACTGCCCAGAACTCATGGTTCCGCCTTGTTTACACGCGGCGAAACGCAGGCTTTGGTGGTCGCGACCCTCGGTACTCAACGCGATGCGCAAATTATCGATGCGCTGTCCGGCGAATACAAAGAGCAGTTCATGCTGCATTACAACTTTCCTCCGTTCAGCGTCGGCGAAACCGGTTTCGTCGGCTCGCCAAAACGCCGCGAGATCGGCCATGGCCGTTTAGCGAAGCGTGGCGTTCAGGCAGTTTTGCCTAATATGGATGAATTTCCATACGTGATCCGCGTCGTTTCCGAAATCACCGAGTCAAACGGTTCAAGTTCCATGGCTTCCGTCTGCGGCAGCAGTCTGGCATTAATGGATGCGGGTGTGCCTATTGCATCGCCGGTAGCTGGTATTGCCATGGGCCTGATCAAGGAAGGCGACAGCTTTGCAGTATTGTCCGATATCATGGGCGATGAAGATCACCTGGGCGACATGGATTTCAAAGTAGCCGGCTCCGAGGGCGGCATTACGGCGCTGCAAATGGATATCAAAATCGACGGTATTACCGCCGAAATCATGAAGACGGCTCTGGAACAGGCAAAACGCGGTCGCTTGCATATTCTGGGCGAAATGAACAAAGCGCTGTCTACGACGCGCGAGCAGATGTCCGATTATGCGCCACGCATCATTACCTTTAAAATTGATCCAAGCAAGATCCGTGAAGTGATTGGTAAAGGCGGTGCGACAATTCGCGGCATTACCGAACAGACCGGGGCAAGCATTGATTTGACCGATGACGGCCTCGTTAAAATTGCTTCGGTTGATAAGGCGGCCGGCGAAGAAGCGCGCCATCTGATCGAGGAAATCACGGCTGAAGTGGAAGTAGGCAAAGTTTATGAAGGCAAAGTCGCCCGCTTGATGGATTTCGGCGCTTTCGTAACGATACTGCCCGGTAAGGACGGCCTGGTGCACATCTCGCAAATTTCGGACGAGCATGTTGATAAAGTCAGCGACAGATTGTCTGAGGGCGATGTGGTCAGAGTGAAAGTGCTCGAGATCGACCGTCAAGGCAGAGTCAGACTCAGTATGAAAGAAGCGGACAAAGAATAATATATTCTGTTGCTATAAGAGAGAAAGGGCCGTTAAGGCCCTTTTTTGTAAGTATGAAATTAACAAAAATATTCGATCAAGAGTGCCGGCAGTGTGAAAGGCTGAATGAATTTCTGCTGGAAGTTAAGCAAAACCATCCGAGCTATCACGCCCGCCCGGTGGCGCCGTTTGGCGATCCCGATGCCCGGCTGCTGATTGTCGGCCTAGCGCCCGGCATGCATGGCGCCAATGCAACCGGCCGGCCGTTTACGGGAGATTATGCGGGGCTGCTGTTGTATGAAGCGTTGTATGAATTCGGTTTCAGCAATCAGCCAATATCCGAATCATTGGCTGATGGCCTGGAGCTCAAAAATTGCCGCATAACCAATGCCGTGAAATGCCTGCCTCCGCAAAACAAGCCGACGAGCGCGGAAATAGCTCTATGCAACAATTTCCTGGCCGCCGAGTTAAAAACATTGCCGCAAGGCGCAGTCATACTGGCGCTGGGGACTATAGCGCATCAGGCGGTGTTAAAAGCCTATGGATTGAAACTGAATAGCTCGAAATTTGGTCATAATATATTGCACGAATTGCCGGGTGGGCGAATGATGATCGATTCATACCATACCAGTCGCTATAACGTGCAGACCAACAGGCTGACAAAAGCGATGTTTGCCGATATTTTTCGTACGATTGGGACATTACTGGATAGAGAGTGAATGTTGAGATTTCTGAAAATGCTTTTGATGTAAAAGCGTTTTTAAAAAGCCTGACCACGCGTCCTGGCATTTACAAAATGCTCAATAAGGAAGGCGAGATTATTTATATCGGTAAGGCTAAAAACCTGAAAAATCGCGTTTCCAGTTACTTCAAGCCGCAAACGGCCTCGCCCAAACAGCAGGCCATGGTCGCCAGAGTGGCCGCCATCGAAGTGACTGTCACGCATACCGAAGGCGAGGCTTTACTGCTGGAATGCCAGCAAATCAAGCGGTATAAGCCTCGCTATAATATCTGCTTAAGGGACGATAAATCCTATCCTTATATTTTTCTGTCCACTGAGCAGGATTTTCCGCGCATCACCTTGCATCGCGGCGCAAAGAACAAGCGTGGCCGCTATTTCGGTCCTTATCCCAGCGCCGGTGCCGTCAGGGAAACGCTGAAGCTGCTGCAAAAGATATTTCCTGTTCGGCAATGTGAGGATTCCGTCTATAACAACCGGATTCGGCCTTGCCTGCAGTATCAAATAGAGCGCTGTACCGGGCCGTGCGTGGGGCTGATTGACAAATCGGCCTATGCCCAGGATGTAGGCAGCACGATCCTGTTTCTGGAGGGCAAGGGTAGTCTGCTGATCGACCAGCTGGTTGCCAAGATGGAGACGTCAGCGGCTGAACTTAACTATGAGCAGGCCGCCACCTACAGAGACCAGATTTTGAAATTGCGCTCCGTGCTGGAAAAGAACTTCGTCCATGGCGAGCGAGGCGATGTCGATATCATCGCCTGTGCCAGCAAGGCAGGCGTGGCTTGCATCCAGGTGTTTTTTATCCGTAACGGGCAGCATCTGGGCAATAAGCTGTTTTTCCCGAAAATAACCGATGAACATGACCCGGCCAGCATTCTACAGGCCTTTATTCCGCAATATTATTTGGAGAGGCAAGCGCCTTACGAATTGATCGTCAGCCATGAGTTGGAAGAAACCGATCTGTTGGCGGAAGTGTTGGCCGGCCAAGCCAAGCATGCCGTCAATATTTCTCCCAGAGTCAGAGGAGAGCGTTTAAAATGGCTGCAAATGGCCAGCACGAATGCAGAAAACGCATTGCTGAGTAAGTTGTCGGATAAACAGGGGCTTTACGCCCGGTTTCTCAGTCTACAGGAAGAGCTTGGCTGCAAGGAGTTGCCCAGACGTCTGGAGTGCTTTGATATCAGTCATACCCAGGGCGAACAGACGGTTGCATCCTGCGTTGTTTTTGATAGGGAAGGTCCGGTAAAATCAGCGTACCGCCGTTTCAATATCGAAGGCATAACAGGAGGCGATGACTATGCCGCCATTCATCAGGCCGTATTCAGGCGCTTTAAACGGCTGAAGCAAGGAGAGCATATGGCGCCCGACATATTATTTATCGACGGCGGTAAAGGACAGGTGCACGCCGCCCAAAAGGCATTAGCGGAATTAGACATAAACAATGTTATGATAGTGGGCGTTTCGAAAGGACCGGACAGAAAACCCGGCATGGAAAAACTGATTCTGGTTGATCAGGATCAGCCCATCGATATGACGCCTGGCGCCAGCGGTTTATTGTTGATTCAACATATCCGCGATGAAGCGCACCGGTTTGCGATAACAGGACACAGGCAGCGTCGCGGTAAAGCAAAAAAACAGTCGATATTGGAAACTATTCCAGGATTGGGGCCTAAGCGGCGGCAGATTTTATTGATACAGTTTGAGGGGCTGCAAGGCATTTCACGGGCGGGCGTGGATGCACTTTGCAGTATAGATGGCGTAAGCCAGCAATTAGCACAACGAATTTACGAACTATTCCATCATCAAGATGACATTTAACTTACCGACAGCGCTTACCCTGTTAAGAATTATATTAATTCCTTTGTTAGCAGTTATTTTTTATCTGCCCTGGCAATACTCCAACTTGGCCTGTACGTTGATTTTTA
>CAYPJI010000087.1:0-4235 GCA_964411045.1 uncultured Methylobacter sp.
AATGGCCGGGTTCTCGTACGCCCAATAAGTTCAAATTAGGGCCATTTAATACGGTGATGTTCGCCATTAAAGTATTGTTTCAGTCAGGTTAAAAGGGCATTAAGAACCGCTAATTTTGCCCAATTTGCAGGGGTTTGTCTAGGTATTCTATTTTTCGGAACAATTAGCGACAAAAAGCGTAGATTTTGCCGCTATTGCTTTCATGATCGGTTATTTTTATTCTGAAAACGGAAGCTGGAAACCGGCATCATCTGTACGCTTTAATTTATTAACGGCGCAATAATTTTCAGCATCTGTTCGTTGGAAAACGGCCCGGGCTGCTGGTGAATAATCTGGCCTTCCCGATTGACGACTACCGTGAATGGAACCGCGCTGATGACGTTGCCCATTTGCTGTGAAAGGGCGGTGGCGTCAATGCCGCCGATCAATATCGGGTAGTTGATGGCGATCGATTTGAGGTAGTCGGCGACCGGTTCGCGCTCTTCTATGGCAATGCCGACAAACTGCACGTCTTTATCGGCATATTGCTGTTGCATCCTGATGAATTCCGGGATTTCCTCGATGCAGGGCGGGCACCAGGTCGCCCAGAAATTGATGACCCGGATCTTGCCTTGCCACTCGGCGCTATGATGGATTTTGCCGGACACATCGGGAAAGCTGAAATCGGGTGCAGGCGATGCGGTCTGACTGGGCTGGATGGTGGGCGACGATAGAAAATGCCGAGCGATGATGCCGCCGCCCAAGGCAACCAGGGCGGCAATGATGATTATAAAGACGGGTCTCATTATTTAATCCGTGTCAGTGTCTTAAGAAAAGTGTCGGCATCCTGATAACCGATGACGCGCAGTGAAGCGTGTTCCTGACCGTCAGCGCCGAAAAAAAGCACGCCGGGCGGCCCTATCAGGTTGAATTTCGCCAGCAGCGCCTTGTCGTCTTCCGAGTTTTGGGTGACATCGGCCTGCAGCAGCACAAAATTGGCCAGCGCCTGTTTCACCTTTGAATCGGTGAAGGTGTAGGCCTCCATTTCCTTACACGAGGTGCACCAGTCGGCGTAAAAATCCAGCATGACCGGTTGATTGTTGGCCTGGGCCTGCCGGATTCTGGCTTCCAGTTCCGTGACCGAGGTCACGCGTTCAAAGGCAATGCCCTCCTGGTTAGCCGCTTGCAATGTGTTCATGCCCAGGCCGTGCAACGGTTGCAGTGGATTGGTGTTGCCGATGCTGAAACCTATCAGAACCAGCACGCCATAGGAGAGCATGATCAGGCCGACCCCCTTCCATAGCTTGCGCCAGCCGCTGGCCTGTTCGGGCAGCGGGTCGATGGCGCTCAGATAAATGGCCGGGATGATCAGGAGCATGGCCCAGAGCAGCATGGTGACCGGTGCCGGCAAAATGCGCTCCAGCATCCAGACCGCAACAGCCAGCATGATGACGCCGAACACGGCTTTCGTGGAATTCAGCCAGGCGCCGGCTTTCGGCAGCAGCTTGCCGGCCGAGGCGCCCAGCAGCAGCAACGGCATGCCCATGCCCAGGCCCATGGCGAACAAGGCGCTGCCGCCCAGCACGGCATCGCCGGTCTGGCCGATATAGATCAACGCACCGGCTAACGGCGCGGCCACGCAGGGACCCACGACCAGCGACGACAGCGAGCCCATGATGGCCGCGCCCCAGAGTGAGCCGTCGCGGTGCCGCTCGCTGGAGTTGTGCAGCTTGACCTGTAAAGATTTCGGCAGTTCAAGGTGGTAAAAGTCGAACATCGACAGCGACAGCAGTACGAACACGGCACTGAACAAAGCAATGATCCACGGCTGTTGAAAGGTTGCCTGTAAATTGCTGCCGAACAGCGCCGCCAGAACGCCGAATACCGTATACGTCGCGGCCGAGGCGATAACGTAACTGAGCGACAGCAGGAACGCCCGCGTCGTCGTGATGCGATTGCCGTGGCCCACGATAATGCCCGACAGTATCGGAATCATCGGGAACACGCAGGGTGTGAACGCCAGCAGCAGGCCGAAGCCGAAAAAACTCAGCAGCGTCATCGGCAAGGTATCCCGGCGCAGCGATTGCACGATGCGATCCTGTTCGGAAAGCACAGGCGCCGCAGCGGAGTAATTGGCCGGCGGGGCGCTCTTGGCGAGGGCTGCATCTTGCAGCGCTATGGGCAGGTCAAGGCTGATTTCCTGGTTCATGGGCGGATAGCAAACGCCGCGGTCTGCGCATCCTTGAAACTTCGCCCGCAGGGTAATGCCGTGCGTCGACGGGTTCGAGCGGATCAGGGGCAGGTCAAAACCGAGTTCGTTATGGAACGTTTCCACCTGGCCGAAGGCTTCATCGTATTCAGGCGTG
This sequence comes from uncultured Methylobacter sp., assembly GCA_964411045.1. GTDB lineage: Bacteria > Pseudomonadota > Gammaproteobacteria > Methylococcales > Methylomonadaceae > Methylobacter. The sequence goes on from CAYPJI010000087.1 coordinate 2,346, forward strand.
CCCCTGGGGATGTCATAAGCGCCCAGCTGGGTGCCGGCCGCATCGATCAGTTCAAGCTGGATTTTTTCGCGGTAAAGGTAATAGCCGTCCGCGATCCGCCAATCGACACGCAGCGTCTGGGCGTCTTTTACCGAAGCCAGAAACTGGAAGGCCTGCTCGGGCGGCAGTAATTCATCCTGAAACAGGTTCCGTGCGATGTTGGGGTTGCTTTTGACCAGTTGTTGAATCGGATTGGCCTGAACTGCGGGCGCTGCCGCGGGCAATTCGATGTCCAGTATGGATTTCTGCGGCGGATAGCAAACGCCCTTATCCGAGCAGCCCTGATATTGCACCTGCAATTGAAGGGATGTGGCGCCGTTGGATACGGTCAAAGGCACCGGGATGTTTACGGCATGCCGATAAATTACCATCTCGCCGAAAAACTCGTCGTGCTTGGTTTCGCCGCCCGGCAAGGTTGGCGCTGCTGCCTGGATGGCTTCGGTCTTGGATTCGAAACGCATCTTGTCGCGGTACAGGTAGTAACCTTCTGCGATCTGCCACGAAACTTCAACCTGATCGGCAGAGGTTGCCTTGCCGGATAGCTTGAAGGCCTGCTCGGGCGGCAAAAGCTCGTCATTCCCCAACGCCAGAACGGGCAGGTTGGCCAGCGATAAAAAGCAGAAAAAAATTAGCTTGAAGATAGGCATGAGTCAATCCAATTCAGGTATTCAGGTAAACCGGTTTCGATAGGGACGGCTATGATTTCGGGGATTTCATAGGGATGGTTGTCGCGTATCGCCTTTTCCAGCGATGGATAATGATCCTTGCGCGACTTAATCAGCAGCAGATGTTCCTGCGCTGACTCAACCTGTCCCTGCCAAGTATAAACAGACAAAATGCCGGGCAAAATGTTCACGCAAGCGGCTAGCTGGCTCGTTACCAGCAGATGGGCAATTTTTTCGACCGTGTCTTTGTCAGGGCATGTGCAGAGAATTAGTTGATGGCAAGTCGGCATATCGGCGAGTGACTCTACTGAAGTCGGGATATTGGTCTAATAATTAAAGTATGTATTGTATACATGGAACCTATCAAGAGGATTTTTGCAGCCATAAAGTCAGTCCTGCTTTTAGCGATCGAAATTATCATCAGAAGGAGCCGGTGCATACGGGCTGTCCTTCGCCGGCCGGTGAACGGAGTATTGGTTGACGGCATGTCGAGATTATCCTAGAAATTAAGCGGCATTGCCCTTATATTGTAAGGTCAATGATTGTATTTCAAGAGTGTTTAGATGAAAGTTTTCCAAATTGCATTGCTGTTTTTATTGGTCGTTCCATTTGTAGAAATTTATCTGCTGCTGCAGGTGGGCGGCATCATCGGCGCTGTTCCTACCATTTTTCTTGTGGTGCTGACGGCCGTATTGGGGGCCTGGCTGCTAAAGCAGCAGGGCCTGGCGACACTGCAACGGTTTCAGGCCAGCCTGGCGCAAGGCACGCTTCCGGCCTATGAGATGGTCGAGGGCCCGATACTGCTGGTCGGCGGCGCCTTATTGCTGACGCCGGGCTTTATCCGATATCATGGGCTTTGCCTGCCTGATTCCGCAGCTGCGCCGGAAAATAGCCCAATATGTGATTGAACACCACCTGATCCAGGCCGGCGGGCCTTTTCAGCCGGCCAGACCTGCCGAAAAAGACGCGTTGGAGGGCGAGTATCACAAGGAAGACTAAGTGGTCGTGGTCTTGATCATTCTATGGATGCGCCTGATAGCTAAGATAACGGCGGCCATGATGAACGGCAGGGACAAGCCGACAGTAAGCTCGGGATTGATCGGCCAGCCTGCGGCATAAACAGCTTTAGCGATGAGGCCGACCAGACCGGCGCTGTAATAGGTAATGGCGACGACGGAAATGCCCT
>CAYPJI010000087.1:4245-8211 GCA_964411045.1 uncultured Methylobacter sp.
CGCCGTCTTCGACGACTCCGGCCGGCACGCCCCCGTTCTGCATCAGGTTCATCAGCACTTGCAGCAGTTGCCCGGCATTGCTGACCCTTTCCGATATTGACGTAAAGCGGTTCGCGGTCGACTGGCAGGTCTTGATAGCCGGCTCCATGCGCCGTCTTATGAATTCGCCCAGGGTCTGGATGCCCTGGATTCTGATTTCGCGCAAATCATCGAGGCGCTGTTCCACAAGCTGATAATAGGCATTGGCCGCACCGAACCGGAAGTGGCTGCTCGATATGTGGTTCTCGACTTCGGCCGCCAAGTGCGTCAGTTCATCCAGCAGTTCCGCGTCATTGCTGTCCGGCTGCGCCATGGCGTTTGTGATCGTGTACAGCTGCCGGTCGGCTTTCTTCAACTCCGGCGCCAGCCGGCGCGCTATCGGAAACGCCAATAAGGCCATCACGCGATACACTTCAATTTCAAACAACCGTTGCAGCAGGCGGCCGGCCTGTTCGGTTTTGAGATAGTTATCGATGATCAGGAAACGGCTGAAGCCGTCCACATGGATGCGAAAGTCGGTAAACGCGAAAGCGGCACCTCCCGTGACTTCGGAGCCGACTACAGGATTGCCGTCAAAGTATGCGGCCACAATATGCAGGTCGGGTTCCTGATAGGCCTCTTCGTTTGGTTTGGTTATGATGGCTGCATGCGCCGCCACCATAACTTTGCCGGGCAGCAGGGCCAGCCAGTCGACCGGCACTTTCGTCAAGGCCGGTTCTGAAAACGGATCCTCGGGGCTGTCCTGCACATAAAACGTATAGGTGCTGAACTCGCCGTGCTGCCCCCAGCGAATCTGGAACGTGTCGAACGCCGCGCTGAAATGGTCGGCGTCCTGCTTCGGCGGTGTGACGCCAAAACGCTCGCACAGCATAGCCAGATGTTGGCGTTCCTGTATTTTCTCGGCAGTGGATAACAGCAGCGCCAGATGACTGGCCCTGACCGGCAGATCCAGAACCAGGGAGGCCCGGGCATGGACTTCGTTATGCAGGATGAAGCGTTGCGGATGATTTTCAGGAATAGGGAATAAAGTAGCCACTTGTTCGGCCCTCTCATCAAATACGTCCATACGATAGCAGGACATAGAGCAGGCGTTGGTTTTTTTGATGGGTTTTAGAGATATCCCTGGCCGCTTCACAGCCTGTCGTCCGGAAATAACCGGATAACCCTCTAGACCGCGATAGATTTGGCGGTCATAATGGCGCGATTATTGCGTTTGTTTTTGAACTATGGCTGATGATTGTGATCAGAGCACCAGCATTGGCAACTACATCCTTGTAGTCAGGCGATTGAATTAGCCGGCTGCGGCGTCGCTGCTGCCGGTATCGCGGGTATTTCTATGCAAGCCTGAATAGACAGGGCACCAGCCTGAGTAGCCGGTGCCAACCAGCACCAGGCCCAGGGCCAATAAAATGATTTTGGCCGTGAAAATTGAGGTGACAAGTAATACGGCGCCGGCCGCCATGCGGTAGTTTTTTTCCTTGTCGCCAATATTATATTCAAACTTAATCATGCGTTTATAATCGAAGCTCATCTTGAAAACCTTCTTTGTGATAGTAATTATTTGTAACAAGGCAATGGTTTTGCCCGCCTGACTAAATCCGAAACAATATACACAGCTCCAAAAAATGTGCAAGCGATAACACATGGATATTACCAGAATTATAGATCCTCTCAATGATGCCCAGCGCCAGGCTGTTTCGGCGCCTTCCCAATCCATGCTGGTGCTGGCCGGCGCCGGCAGCGGCAAGACCCGGGTTCTGGTGCACCGCATCGCCTGGCAGATTCAGGTCGAAGGCCTGTCGCCGCACAGCATTCTGGCCGTCACCTTCACGAACAAGGCCGCCCGGGAGATGCGCGGCCGTATCGAGGATCTGCTGGGCATATCGACGCACAGCATGTGGATAGGGACTTTTCACGGTCTTGCGCACCGGCTGCTAAGGCGGCACGCGCAACAGGCCAGGCTGCCGGAGACGTTTCAGGTCATGGATTCCTCCGATCAGTTAAGGCTCATCAAGCGCCTTTTGGCAACGCTGAATATCGACGAGAAGAAATGGCCGCCGAAGCAGATACAGTGGTATATCAACGCGCAGAAAGACGAAGGCATCAGGGCGCGGCACATTCTCGAGACCGGCGACCTGTATCAGCGCCAGATGCTGATCATCTACCGCGCCTACGAGGAGATCTGCGAGCGCTCCGGCCTGGTAGACTTTGCCGAACTGCTGCTGCGCGCGCATGAGCTGTTGCGCGACAATCAGGACGTGCTGGAGTTCTACCAGCAACGTTTCAGGCAGGTGCATGTCGACGAGTTTCAGGATACCAACACGATTCAGTATGCCTGGCTGAGATTGCTGACGCAGGATAAGGACAACCTGTTCGTGGTCGGCGACGACGACCAGTCCATCTACGGCTGGCGCGGCGCCAAGATCGAGAATATCTACAATTTCCAGAAGCATCACCCGAATCACCAGGTCATCAAGCTGGAGCAGAATTACCGCTCGACCGGCCATATCCTGAAAGCGGCCAATAAGGTCATCGCCAATAACGACGGCCGCATGGGCAAGGAACTGTGGACCGATACCGGTGACGGCGACCTGATCTCGCTGTACGCGGCCTTCAATGAACAGGACGAGGCTTATTTCGTCGTCGAACGCATCAGAGCCTGGATCAATGAAGGCGGCGCGCGTAGCGATGTGGCTATTCTGTACCGCTCCAACGCCCAATCCCGCCAGTTTGAGGAGCGCCTGATGGCGACCGGTACGCCGTACCGTGTTTACGGCGGCCTGCGATTCTTCGACCGGGCCGAGATCAAGAACACGCTGGCCTATCTGCGTCTGACTTCGAACCGGCATGACGATGCGTCGTTCGAGCGCGTCATCAATACGCCAACACGCGGCATAGGTCCTAAAACGCTGGATGACCTTCGCAGTCTCGCGCGCAATCAGCGCATTTCCCTGTGGGCCGCGGCCGAGGAAATGCTCAGGCCGGGGCGGCTGTCCGCGCGCGCGGCCAATGCCCTGGCCGGATTCATGCAGTTGATCGAACAGATGGCGGCGCAGGGCGAGGGCCTGGAGCTGTTTGAGAAAGTCAAGCTGGTGATTGAAAAAAGCGGCCTGATCATGCTGTATCAGAACGATAAGGCCGACAAAGGCGAAGAAAAGGTCGAAAACCTTGAGGAACTGGTCAACGCGGCGCGCCTGTTCGATTTCGATGCCGGCAATGAGGAAAACCTCGGCGAGCTGGATATGTTCCTGGCGCATGCGGCGCTGGAAGCCGGCGAAATGCAGGCCGATGATTTTGAAGATTGCGTGCAGTTGATGACGCTGCATTCGGCCAAGGGGCTGGAGTTCAAGCTGGTATTTCTGGTCGGCATGGAGGAGGGATTGTTTCCGTCCTTGCAGTCGGTTGACGATGCCGGCCGTCTGGAGGAGGAGCGCCGGCTTTGCTATGTCGGCATGACGCGCGCCATGAAGCAGCTTTATCTGACTTATGCCGAATCGCGGCGGCTATACGGCCGTGAATCGTACCCGAGGCCATCGCGTTTCCTGCGCGAGATTCCGCCCGAGTTCATTCAGGAAGTCAGAATGCGCGCCAATGTCAGCCGTCCGGTAACGGCGGTGGCTCAGCCAAAGGCGTCGGCGTCGATCGTGGAAGGCAAATACAAGCTGGGCCAGCGTGTCAGCCATGAAAAATTCGGCGAAGGCGTGGTACTGCAAATGGAAGGCGAGGGTGCGCATGAACGCGTGCAGATCAATTTCAGAGCGGTCGGCATCAAATGGCTGATGCTGGCTTATGCCAAGCTGGAGGCTTTGTAGGGTATGCAATGCATACCTTCCAGAATCTGTCCGTTTGTACGAATTTAAAAAGGTACGCAGTGCGTACGAGACTGTGAAAGAATCCAGAGTTTTTCTTTTTGATCTCTATATGTTG
>CAYPJI010000088.1:0-4753 GCA_964411045.1 uncultured Methylobacter sp.
CGATCGGAATCAAGGCTTAAACGTTGCGATTGCAATAATTGCCAAGCCTGATGTGTAAGCGCTAACTTTTCGTCAATATCAGCCCGATGCAAGCATGCTTCGGCAAACTCAAATATATTTTTCATTAATCAAAGTGACAGTAAAAGAATGAATAAAATTTTGGATTTCACTTTTTTATTAGCTTATTGCCTGCTTATTTACTGGCTTTCCGATCAACCATCCTTGAAAGGCCCCGAGTGGTTCCCCCATCAGGATAAGCTCCACCATGCCGGAATCTTTTCCATTATGGCGCTACTGGCCTGGCGCAGCTTCAGGCACTGGATCGAGCATCCTATTATACTCGCTATACTCGCTGTTTCCTTTTGCAGTGTATATGGCATATCCGATGAATTGCATCAATCTTTTGTCGAGGGCCGGACGTCTGATGTCGCTGACTGGATTGCCGATACCGTCGGCGCAGCCATGGCTATATTTTTGTTTTATAAGCTACGCATCCGGTCACAAGTTCGGATAAAATTATAATCTTTTGTCTACGTTTACATCCCATGTCCAAAAACATTCGCATTGAAAGATGTAGCGGCAAAGCCCTGGAACGGTATATTCCAGAGTTGGCCCGTTTAAGAATTGAAGTGTTCCATGATTTCCCTTATTTGTATGACGGTACTTACGAGTATGAAGAAAAGTACCTGCAAACTTATATCAATTGCCCCGAGAGCGTCATCGTTATGGCGTTCGACGGCGATAAAGTAGTCGGCGCATCGACTGCCATCCCGATGAAATATGAAACGGAAGAACTAAAAAAACCGTTTATTGAGCACGGCTACAACCTGGACGAAATTTTTTATTGCAGCGAATCAGTGCTGAACAAGGATTATCGCGGCCTCGGCATCGGCGTGCGTTTTTTTGAGGAAAGAGAGGCTCATGCCCGGGAACTGGGCGGCTTTAAGCATATCTGCTTTTGCTGCGTGGAACGGCCTGTTGATCACCCTCGTCGCCCGGCCGATTATGTGCCGCTCGATAAGTTCTGGAACAAACGCGGCTATTTCAAGCATCCCGAATTATCGACAACTTACAGCTGGAAAGATCTGGACGATGCTGAAGAAACTCCTAAACCGATGACATTCTGGCTGAAACATGAAAGTTAAGATCGCTACCGCCCAATACGACATCAGCTTCCTGGAGAACTGGCAGGATTACCAAGCCAAAATTGAGCGCTGGGTCGGCGAAGCGGCCGAACAGGACGCGAAGATTCTGCTTTTCCCCGAGTATGGCAGCATGGAACTGGCCTCACTGTTTCCTAAAGAGGTTTATTCATCGCTCAGCAAGCAGCTGGCGTCCATGCAATCCCTATTGGATGACTATACCGGCCTGTTCCGGACACTGGCGCAAAAATACGGTTGTTATATCCAGTCTGGCACATTCCCGGTGGAAATTGAGCCCAATGTTTATCGTAACCGGGCTTATCTGTTCATGCCCGATGGCCGGCTCGATTACCAGGATAAGCTGGTCATGACCCGCTTTGAGAGTGAGCAATGGTTGATCAATAGCGGCGAGGAATTGAAATGTTTCGATACCGAATATGGAAGAATCGCAATCAATGTCTGCTACGACAGCGAATTTCCGATGCTGGCCCGGAAACAGGTTGAGGCCGGAGCCAACCTGATTCTAGTGCCCAGTTGCACAGACACGCTCGCCGGCTATCATCGGGTCAAAATAGGCTGCCAGGCAAGGGCTCTGGAAAACCAGTGCTATGTTGTGCAATCTCCGACAGTAGGCGAAGCGCCCTGGTCTGAAGCGGTTGACGTCAATATCGGCGCGGCGGCTGTTTATACGCCTGTGGACCGCGGTTTTCCTGATAATGGCATTCTGGCTATCGGCGAAGTCAACAAGGCCCAATGGGTCATGGCTGAAATCTCTCTCAGTGCTTGCGAGGCAGTCCGGCAACAAGGACAGGTCTTTAATTACCGGGACTGGCCATTGCAGAAAAAATTCAGTTAACTAACTGATGTTACGCAGTCGTTGGGCCGGATAAATTCATCCCAACGACTGCCGTACTTTATAGCCTTATAAATACTGCCATCATACAATGCGAATATCCTTTATGACACAAGTCAATTCGCACCCACATGCCTAATGTTCGTTTTTTGGCCGAGGCCCGGCGCAACGAACAGAACGCCCATGCGCCTGACATCAGTCCAGTTAATCAAAAATCGCCTCGAAAGAATAACCGTTAAACTCCAGTATTTCTTTCAGTCTTTTCAGCGAGTCCATCTGAATTTGTCTAACACGCTCTCTTGTTACACCCAGCTCTTGAGCGACCTGTTCAAGCGTTGCATTTTCATAACCGCATAGCCCGTAGCGGCGGCAAATCACTTCACGCTGCTTTTCGGATAGTTGAAACACCCAATTGGCAATATTCTTTTTAATGCCGTCTTCCTGCAATTTTTCGGTCGGCGACATGCTCTCGGCATCCGAAATCGTCTCTACCAAAGGTTTGTCAAAATCTTTACCGCCGGGTATATCCACTGACGTGACTCGCTCATTGAGTTTGAGCATTTTTTTCACCACACCGACCGGCTTATCGAGATACTCAGCGATATCCTCGGCGCTGGGCTCACGATCCATCAACTGAGCCAAATGATGCTGGGCTTTGAGGTAAACATTCATTTCTTTTACGATATGAATCGGCAATCGGATCGTACGGGTCTGGTTCATGATAGCCCGCTCTATTGTCTGCCTGATCCACCAAGTGGCATACGTTGAAAATCTGAATCCTTTATCAGGATCGAACTTTTCAACGGCGCGAATCAGTCCCAGATTGCCTTCCTCTATTAAATCCAGCAACGGCAGCCCTCTGTTCAAATAACGGCGGGAAATTTTGACTACAAGGCGCAAATTGCTTTCGATCATGATATTGCGGGCTGCTTCATCGCCTTGCAACGCTTTCTTGCCGTAGAATTTTTCCTGATCCGCGGTCAGTAATTGTGATTTGCCTAACTCGTTTAAATAGAACCGTGTCGCATCGAAGCTATTATCATTATGAGCTTCCATGGAAATTACCTCGTCAACCTCCATCACTTCACCTAACACGGAATCTGTATCAAGTTCGTCATCAAACGCTACACAAATTTCATCGTCCAATACTTCACACATTTCTTCCTGCATATACCCCCCTCTGGCTAATCGACCTGAGTCGAAACACCGTTATTTTTGGTAAATAATTTAATGGATATGTTTTCCATTATTTCTTATTTCAAAATGCAGCGAAGTTTGCCCGGGTCCGGTTTCTCCAATATGGCCAATAATTTGGCATTTTTTATGGTTTGCCCTTCCGAAACCAGCAAACGGTTATTATTGGCATAAGCACTTAAATACATTTATTGTGTTTGATAATTCAGTAATTACCATAGCCAATCAAACCTTTTCCGCTATACGCAACTTTTCCTGCTCCAGCAGCGCTGACGGCCTGTCGATTTTTCCTCTGATATCAATTCCTTATGTTATTCGATTGAGTAAAGTTTTTATCGGTGTTTTCCTTTATCAATCACTGCTAGTTTACTTTAACACTATTTTTTTATTGTCTGAAAAAAATAGCTTTTTTTGTGAACTACGTCCGTTTTTTTTGATAGGGTTGAGCAGCCACTGCGCCATATCCTTGAGCCGAATTGAATAACTTCAGTTTCCAAACAACCGCCAAAGCGTAAGTCAGCGGCAGATGATTCCATAGCGCCAGACGCTGATAGTCATGCCCGGAGCGCAAGCCGACCGAGTGCACCACCTGAATTAGTCTCAGAAAATTTGGCCGTATGCACACGCTGATTAAATTAAGCTTAAAAATTATTATTTGCTTATAGACACTTGAGCAGGCTGGCGATGATTTTTGGGTAAATAATTTAATGGATTTACCGATTTTCCATTTTTTCTTATTTCAAAATGCAGCGAAGTTTGCCCGGGTCCGGTTTTTCCAACATAGCTAATAACTTGGCCTTTTTTTATGGTTTGTCCTTCCGAAACCAGCAAACGGTTATTATTGGCATAAGCACTTAAATACATCTCATTGTGTTTGATAATCAGTAAATTATCATAGCCAATCAAGCCTTTTCCGCTATACGCAACTTTTCCTGCTTCAGCAGCGCTGACGGCCTGTCCTGCTTTTCCGCTAATATCAATTCCTTTGTTATTCGATTGAGTAAAGTTTTTTATTACCTTTCCCTCTATCGGCCACTGCCAGTTTAACTTTGCTACTATTTTGTTATTGTCTGAAAAAATCAGCTTTTTCTGCGAATTACGTCCGTTTTTTTTGATAGGATTGACCGCGACCACTGCGCCATATCCTTGATCTGAATTGAATAATTTCAGTTTCCGGCCAATCGCCAAAACGTAAGGCGGCGACAGGCGATTCCACTGAGCCAGGCGCTGATAGCCATGCCCCGAGCGCAAACCAATAGAATATAGGGTATCGCCCCTTTCTATCACATAGTATTTTGTTCCGGCAGTAATGCGTTTGGTATTATCTTCCGCCTCGATCTTGTTTTCTGAGGGGTTGGTCTGATTTTCAGAAAAATCAATATCATAAGATTTTACCGGTTCAGAAGTTTCATGTTCTGAACAGGCGTTTAGTAGAAACACCAGCATCAGCCTTACAATAAAAACAGGCTGGGCATAACGAGAGCGCATGAGCTATCTGGCCAGCAATATCTTCTTTGCCAGATTTATTTTCGCGGCTAAATAATCTGACCCGCCGCGGTCAGGG
>CAYPJI010000088.1:4763-8114 GCA_964411045.1 uncultured Methylobacter sp.
GGGTGTATTTTCTGCATCAATTTGCGGTGAGCTTCAATGATTTCCTGTTTCGATGCCCCTATTTTCAGCCCCAGCACTTCATAGGCCTCTTCAGCCGTCATTTTTCCCGAAGAACCTGATGCACGCTGATACGATGATGATCCCTGCTTGGCGGTATTAAACTCAGCCCATAATCTGTGCAGTTGAGGCGCATAATGCAGCAAGACCGGTATTAATCTGAACAGGAAAGCAATAACGACGCCAACCAGCGCAAAGAGCCAGTTCAAGCGCCCGGTCGCGCTTAAATAAATTAAAATCATACCGACGAACCCGAGGCCGAGCGCTTTGATATAGCGGACCATCTGAGCCGGCGGCGTTTTTAAAAACCTGCGCAGGATAAAAAATGAAATAATGATTAGCAATAAAACCAGATAAATTCGAATCAATGTTGTCTCCGGGATTAATATCCGTTTTCAAACCGCTTTTTCTTAGTGGCCCTATGAATAATACCTTAGAATAAGTCATCACGATAATAGCCTTAATATTTGATTCCATGCAGAATGCCAAAATTCCAGTCCTGGGTTTTGCCGCTTTCAGCGGCACCGGCAAAACAACTTTACTGTCGCAATTGATCCCGATTCTGAAATCCAATGGCCTGCGCGTAGGTTTAATCAAACACAGCCATCATGATTTTGAAATCGACAAGCCGGGCAAAGACAGCTTCCGCTTGCGGGCAGCGGGGGCTTCGCCTGTCATGCTGATATCGAAATCCCGACGCGCCGTTATTACCGAGATCACACCCGAAAAAGAGCCCAGGCTGGACGATCAGCTGAAGGTATTTGATCAGTCTGAATTGGACCTGATTCTGGTTGAAGGCTTCAGAACAGAGCCATTTCCGAAGATAGAATTGCACCGCGCCTCGCTCAGTAAACCATTGCTTTATCCTGACGATCCGCACATCATGGCGATCGCCTCGGATTGCGCCTTGGAATCGCCCCCGGAGCTGATTCAGCTCGATATCAACCAACCTGAAATGATTGCGGCATTCATTATGCATCAATTCATGAGAGAAAATTATGATTGACTTCTGCAGCCAGGACACAAACCCGCTGTTATCACTGCCGGAAGCGCTAGCTAGAATCAGAGCAGCCCTGCGGCCTGCCGCCGGCTCTGAAAAGGTGGCTTTAAAAAACGCCTTGGGACGCACCCTGACGCAACCGGTTTACTCACCCATCAATATACCTCATGAGAGAAACGCCGCGATGGATGGCTATGCCCTGGCCGCTAGCGATATAGCGCCGAATCAGCCTTTTTCTCTGCATTTAGCGGGCGCCTCCTGGGCCGGAAGACCGTTTCAGGGACAACTGCAACCGGGCGAATGCATCCGAATCTTTACTGGCGCGGTATTACCCGAACAGGCCGACACTGTCATCATGCAGGAGCAGGTGCGCGCTGAAGGACAAACCCTATATTTTCCGGCACAGACACGGCCCTATCAGAATGTCCGCGAAACCGGAGAAGATGTTCAGCAAGGCGCCTGTCTGATTGCCTCACCTAAAAAGTTGACTGCCGCGGATTTAGGATTGCTGGCCTCTGCCGGCGTTTGCGAAGTTGCCGTCAAGCGCCGATTGAACATTGCTTTTTTTTCTACCGGCGATGAACTGACGGCCTTAGGCCAGACGCTGCAATCCGGGAAAATATATGACAGCAATCGCTATATTCTGAGCGGCCTGCTGGCCGATCCAGGCTATAGCATAGCCGATAAGGGCGTGATTGCCGATGACCGCGACAAACTGGAAGAAAACCTTGTTGAAGCGGCCAAGAATTACGATGTCATCATCACGACAGGCGGCGCTTCGGTAGGCGAAGCCGATTTCGTCAAGGACGTACTGGCCAGCTGCGGTCAAGTCAGTTTCTGGAAGGTTGCCATGAAACCCGGAAAACCGCTGGCATTCGGCAAAATCGGCAATTGTTATTTCTTCGGACTGCCCGGCAATCCGGTTGCCGTCATCGCTACCTTTGACCAACTGGTCAGGCCCGCGTTAAAGCAACTGGCCGGCGAGCCGTTTACCAAACCTCTACGATTGACGGCCGTTTGCACAAGCCCGCTGAAAAAAGCGGCGGGACGGCAGGAGTTTCAGCGCGGCATATTGACCCAAAGCGATGCCGGCGAATTGCTTGTTTCTTCATCGGGAAAGCAGGGCTCACACCTGCTCGGCTCAATCAGCCGCGCCAATTGCTATATTATCTTGCCGGCCGACTGCACGGGCGTGGAAGCCGGCGAGCAAGTGATCGTCGAGCCGTTCAGCCTGTTTGTGTAGAATAGATTAGTAGCGCGGCACCGAATTGTCGCATTCGCAAGACCAGGCATCGATGCCGCCTCTCAGGTTTGAAATTTTTTCAAAGCCGTAATGCGCCAGATAGTCGGCGGCCTGTTGGCTACGCATGCCGTGGTGGCAAATCACGACTATGTCCTGCTGCCGATCCAGTTCATCGAGTCTGTATGGAATTTGACTCAGCGGAATCGACACACTCTGCTCGATATGCGCGTACTGAAACTCATGCGGCTCTCTGACATCCAGCAAAAACAGAGACTCACCATTTTGAATTTTGTTTTTCAAGTCAATCGCTGAAATTTGTTTTACAGACATGATTACCTTCTATTAATAAATCTTTCTAAACGGTGCATGGCAACAGCCATTCTATCTATGGAAGTCGTATAGGCAAAACGGATGTAATGATTTGACTCATGGTCGCCAAAATCCTTGCCCGGCGTGACCGCCACGCCTTCAGCCTCTAAAAAATCCAGTGCGAATTGATAGCTGTCATCGGTAAATTTTGCACAATTGGCGTAAATATAAAAGGCGCCTTCCGGCTTGATCGGAATATCAAAGCCTAACCGCAACAGGGTGTCATAGAGAAAATCGCGTCGGGCGGCAAACTCTGCCCGCCTGAATTCAAGCTCATCAAGCGTACGCTCATCAAAAGCGGCTAAGGCCGCATATTGAGAATGCGTGGGCGTGGAAATAAAAATATTCTGCGCCAACCTTTCGGTGGCTTCAATAAACTCATCGGGCACAATCAACCAACCAATTCGCCAGCCGGTCATACCAAAATATTTGGAAAAGCTGTTAATGATAAATACGTCGTCGCTAAACACCAGCGCTGTCGGCGCACTCTTGACATAAACCAGGCCATGGTAAATCTCATCGGAATAAAAACATCCGCCTAGCTGATTGACCGCTTGAATGGCCGAATTCAGTACCGCCGGGTCGATAATAGTGCCGGTAGGATTGGACGGCGAGGCAATCAGTGCTCCTTTAGTCGCTTCCGTCCAGTTCTTTCTTATCAATTCCGCTGTTAGCTGATAAC
>CAYPJI010000089.1:0-8060 GCA_964411045.1 uncultured Methylobacter sp.
AACGCTCTCCGGTATCATGAATAATAGTGACAACTGTTTTTCCCGGCCCCAGTTTTTTAGCCACCCTTAAAGCAGCGCAGACACTGGCTCCTGATGAAATGCCTGCCAGAATGCCCTCCTCTTCAATTAATCGCTTGCGCATTGCGAATGCCTCATCCGTGCTCACCAATTCAATACTATCCAATAAATCCACGATCAGGTTCTTGGGAACGAATCCGGCACCGATGCCCTGAATTTTATGAGGACTATGGGTGCCGCCGGATATAACGGGAGACTCTACGGGTTCTACTGCAATAACCTGAACATCGCCTTTTCTTTTTTTGATAACATCGGCAACCCCTGAAATTGTTCCGCCCGTGCCTACGCCGCACACGAACGCATCAATATTTCCATCAGTGGCCGACCATATTTCTTCTGCCGTCGTCTGTCTGTGTATTTCCGGATTGGCGGGATTCTCGAATTGCTGAGGCATAAATGCGCCCGGCGTATTGGCGACGATTTCTTCTGCCTTATTAATAGCGCCCCTCATGCCTTCGGGCCCGGGAGTCAGAACAATTTCCGCACCGTACAATGCCAGCAACTGCCGTCTTTCCACCGACATGGTTTCCGGCATGGTCAATATGCATCGATAGCCGCGCACTGCGGCAACCATCGCCAGAGCGATGCCTGTATTGCCCGATGTCGGCTCGACTATTGTGCCGCCGGCCTTAAGCTTACCCTCCTGTTCAGCTGTTTTAACCATCGCGAGGCCGATCCTGTCTTTGACTGAGCCCCCGGGGTTGCGAGACTCGAGCTTGACCACTACATCAGCTGAATCAGTCTCTGCAATATGCCTCAATTTCAATAAACTGGTGTTGCCAATCAATTCACTAATGTCCTGAGCGTAAGTCATTTTTTTCTCCTGATTAAATTTATTGATTCCGACGTTGAGATAATTTTAGACTAAACTGAGTAAATCGGTTTAAACGTGAGAATCGGCTGTCAGCCGCCTCCCTTTCTCGTCATCATTCCTTTTGATGGATTATAACCAATGATCGCCGCTGTCATAAAAATAACAAATGCGATCAACGTGTAAACAAAAGCTTCCTGATTAAACTGCTCGTACAGGGCGAATCGAGTTAGCTCAACCGCCTGCGAAAACGGATTGTATCTGGCAAGGTTGTACAGCAGTTCACTGGATTCTTTGATTTTCCACAAAGGATAGAGCGCCGTGGACATGAAAAACAGCGGAAAAATGACGAAATTCATGACGCCTGCAAAATTTTCCAGTTGTTTTATGAATGAAGACAACAATAACCCCAGAGCGCCCAGCATCAGTCCGGACAACATCAATGTCGGCAATATCCACAGATACCCCTGCCACGGAGCCTGGATGTCATAAAACCAGGCAATCGCTAAAAACACATACACCTGTAAGATGGATACCGCCGTGCCGGCCAGTAATTTGCTGAGCAATAAAAATCCTCGCGGCAGCGGGCAAACCATCAATATCCGCATGCTGCCCATCTCCCGGTCGTAAACCATTGACAATGAACTCTGCATGCCGTTGAACAGTTGAATCATGCCGATCAGGCCGGGCGTAATATATACTTCATAAAGTATATAAGTTTCATAAGGCGGCGTGATGGCAAGGCCCAATGCCGCTCTAAAGCCGGCAGCAAATACGAACAGCCAGACCAAAGGCCTGACCAGAGCAGAAATAAAGCGCTCGCGTTGCGTGATGAAACGCCATAATTCGCGCCAGATGATGCCCCACATTGCCCGCCAGTAATGCAGTATATTCATGCCTGCTCTCCCTGCGTCAATGTGTAGAAAGCCTCTTTAATCGTTGCGGCCTGGGTAACTTCCTGGACTTCATCAACAGCGCCCTGAGCTTTAATGCGGCCTTTATGAAGCACGATCAAGCGATCCTCCGGATAAATTTCATCAATCAAATGGCTCGCCCACAAAACAGCCATCTGTTCCTCAGCGGCGAGCCTGTGCACATATTCCACGATATCGTGACGGCTGGGCACATCCAGGCCGACGGTAGGCTCATCCAATAACAGCAGCGACGGCTTATGCAGCAGCGCCCGCGCGATCTCGACCCGTCGTCTGTGCCCTCCGTTCAGCTCTCGTATCTGCTCAAAACGGCGCTCGAACATGTTCAAGCGCTCCAGCTCTTCCTGAATCCGTTGCGCGGCCAGCTTGCGGCCCATGCCGTGCAAAGCGGCATGGTAACGCAAGTTCTGCATCACCGTCAGATCCATGTCCAGCGTGGTCTGTTGAAAAACCACCCCCAGCTTTGCCAGGGCTTTGCGCGTCTGCCGCTTGATATCGAAGCTGCATAATTCGATGCGCCCGACCCGAGTGTCATAAAGCCGCGTAATCAATGAAAATAGCGTGCTCTTGCCGGCGCCGTTCGGCCCCAACAGGATCGTGCACTCGCCTTGCTGAATCTGAAAACTCACCTGATCCAGCGCTTTTTTGCTGCCATAGGAAAAGCTTAAGTCCTTGACTAATAATGCTGTAGGCGCACTCATGGCTTGACTGCAACTCCCCAGGGATAAAGCCCCACGCCGACCGATTTAGTTACTTTCTGGCTGTCCAGATCGATGATGGAGATATCATTGCTGATACCGTTTGTGGTATAGAGTCTTTTCTGGTCAGGCGAAAAAGCCAGGTTCCAGACCCGCTGACCGACCAGCAGATACCTTTCGACTTCAAACGTCTTGGCATTGACAACCGCGACACGGTTTGCAGGTCCTAACGCCACGTAGCCTCTGTTTCTGTCCTTATCGATCACGATGCCGACCGGCTGAATCTTATCGTTAGTGACGCCAGGTATTTCAAAATGGATGTTTTTGACGATTTGTTTGGTATTGGCGTCCAGAATCGCTAAAGTGCCGGCCATCTCCGATGTCGCCCATAACTGCTGGCTGTCGGCTGTAAAGTTGACGGCGCGGGGTCGCGGATCAACCAGGGTATTGTCGGTAATTGCCATGCTTTTCGTATCGATCCAATGCAGCATGTTCGTCGTCTCCGAAGCACTGATTACCCAACGGTTATCAGGACTGACCGTAATGCCTTCAGGCTCGACGCCCACCTGAATCTGTTTGACGGCCTTTTTGCTGGCGGTATCGATGACGGTTACCATACTGTCATCTTCATTGGAGACATAAAGCCGGTCGCCGGCCGGGTTCAATGCGAATGTCTCAGGGTCCTCGCCCGATGGCAATTGGCCTACCACGGCCAAAGTGTCGGCATCGACAATCCTGATGGTATTGTCATCGCTGGTGGCGACATAGAGGTACTTGTTATCCGGACTGATGGCGATGCCGCGCGGACGCTGGCCGACAGGCACTGTCTTGACTAACTTGCCTTCCACTGGGTCGACGACGGCCAGGGCATTATCTTTTTCCAGCGTGACGAAAACAGTCTCCGCCTGTACTGAACTCATTGATGCCATTGCCAAAAACAGTGCTAAATAATTTTTTTTCATGCGGCTTCCTCATTTACATGTTGATTCGGACTGATCATACCCTAAAGTGTCGAGTTCGGTTTTCGGATGCAGAAAACCTTCAATCGGTGCTACGACGACCAATGATCTCGGGGCCGCCAGTAGAATCGGCTGCCTTAATTGGCCGTTCCAGGAGCGGAAAGACAAAGGCTTGCCTTTATAACCTTGCAATGCAAACTGCTCACTCAACAGGTAATCCTTAACCGGCTTCAATTCATTGGATTTTGTCCGCGTAGCCGCTTCGCCTACGGCCCTGATCGCCAGATAAGCCGCATAATCCTGCTCTTCCATCCAGCGCCCGGCCTGCTCCTTAAAGCGATTTTGAATCTGCACGGCGCCCCATTGCTCATGCGTCCGATGCCATGCCGTGGCAATCAGGCCTTGGGTTCCAATCACCGGCCGCGGATACCAGGTGCGATAATCGAGGTATTCCCCGAACAGCCCCTGCTCATCCGCGACAACCAGCACATCATAGTCATCCACCTGGGTAAATACAGGCACATCCGATTGCGCCGTGCGCCTCGCATCGTAAGTATGCTCCCAGGTTTTTTCTTCCACAATTTTCATGCCGAAACGCTTGGCGGCTCGCCTGATGGCATCGGCAAACAAGCGATCCTCGGGATTGGGGCCGATGACCAGAAACCACTCGGTCCAGCGTTTTTTCATCATATATTGCGCTAACGCATCGGCCCGCATGGCTCTGCTGGGCAGCATGTGCAGCACGTTTTTGCGGCACTGCTCATTGCGCAAGGCATCGTCGCGCGTAGCCGCATCGAACAACACTATCTGCTGGGCCGCAGGCAAATCGGCAATGCCGATTATCTGCTCGGCAGGCAGCGTACTCACGACGAACTGAAACTTGCCGGCAATATTTTTGTTGAACTCCTCAGCGACATTGCCGCCAATCGGCACGATGAATTTTTTCAGAACAAATTTCTGTCCGGTAAATTGACCTGTCGTATTGTTGTCATCAATCGCCAGCTCTGCCCCTAAAACGCCCTTATTTTCGATAAAAGGATCTAAATTAGACAGAGGTGGAGGCGCTTGCTGCTCCTGCGCCAAATAAGCGATATCAATCGTCTGTTTAGCTTCCGCATAAACCAGACTGACAGTAAGCAATTGAATAATGAATAAAAATTTAACAACTATCCGAAGTGACTGGCTGCGCAACACGGTATTTCCTTAGCAATAAAAACGAACAGATCATCAATTTTAACGGATTCACCGACTTTTTTGCTTTTCATTTGAAGTTCGCGCAAAACCGTTATATTGAAATTTACCCATTTACAGGCAATACTTGGAATCATCTTGATAACAACGGTAATCGCCATACCCATGAACTTTGATGATACAGAAGCTGCCGATGAATTTTTTGACTTTGATCTATCAGAAGATCAAGCCATCAACAATCGCATTACCACTCGCTTCATAAGAAAAGACATCAAAGTCACCTTCAGTAAAAACGGCCTGTTCAGCTTTGGCCGCGAAACTCCGGCTGACTTGATTGACATCAGCAGCAAAGGCGTCTTAATTCGCAGCCATAAAAAACTCAATATCCGGGACAAAATAACGCTGGAACTTAAGTTCGACAGCGGAAAAACTTTTAAAATCGAAGGCATCGTGGTCCGCAAACCCACTCTTTCGAATATCCGGTATGGTATCAAATTCAGCCGTTATAATGACGAACTCGGGGATTATCTGCTCGAAACCCAGAAACAATTAATATTCAAATGAATCCCATTCCTGTACAGCTTTGGTAAACATCCTGTACTAATAATGCAAGACAACTTAATCCGAATGACACACTTTACATTAAGCGGCATATATATTTACCCGGTAAAATCATTGGCGGGCATCAGCGTGCGCCATTGGCCCGTTACCAAAACCGGACTTTTGCATGACAGAAAATGGATGCTTATCGATAAAGACCGGCAATTTTTGAGTCAGCGCAAACTGCCGCGGATGGCCTTGATTAAAACGGCCCTGGCCGAAAACGACCTGATCCTGTCCGCGCCCGGCATGGAAAACCTGATACTGCCGCTAACGCCCGAAGACGGCGAGATCATCGACAGCACCATCTGGCGCGATCAGTGTGATGCCCGCAGCGTGTCACCGGAAGCCGATCAATGGCTGAGCCGTTTTCTAAACATCGATTGCCGGCTTGTATATCAGCCCGACGGCGAGATCCGCCGAGTCGACCCTAATTATGCACAAGCTACTGACCAGGTCTCGTTTGCCGATGGCTTTCCTTTTCTGATTATCTCAGAAAATTCGCTGGCTTCATTAAATCGCGAAATGGGACTGGATTTGCCGATGGCTCGCTTCAGGCCCAATCTGGTTATTTCCGGCTGCCCAGCTTATGCCGAAGACAGCTGGCGCGAAATCCGCATTGGCGCTATTGATTTCAGGCTCCCCAAACCCTGTTCCCGGTGTTCAATCCCGGCCATCGACCCTGAAACCGCGCAAACCGGCAAAGAGCCGCTGACCACCCTCAACCGCATCAGAAAATGGCAAAATAAAGTCTACTTCGGGCAAAATGCCCTGCATGATCAGTGCGGCGCACTGACAGTCGGCGATATTGTCCGGGTCAGATCGACCGGGCCCAGTCAACCGCCGATTTAATCGCAATTCATAAAGGCGGCTGAAGCCGCCTTTATGAATTGCCAACAGGCGACGAAAACCATCCCCGCATTTAAACTATGCCATTTTTTCATGGCTCTCCCAAAGTAAGCCTCAGCCTTTGCTCTATTTTATTGAAACATGCCAAAAACTCTTCTATTTGTTGTTGTTCCGCTGCTGTCTTATGGTTTCTGGCTCAGCGATGAATTTAAAGGCATTGCCGCAGGCATCGCGATTTTTATCTTCGGCATGCTGTCTCTGGAGCAAGGCTTCAAAGCCTTTACCGGCGGCATGCTGGAGCGGATTCTGCAAAAAACCACGGATACGGTCTGGAAAAGTCTCAGCTTCGGCATCGTATCAACGGCTTTCATGCAGTCAAGCACCCTGGTTTCGATTATCACCATTTCCTTTTTAAGCGCCGGCTTGCTCGATTTGGCCGCAGGTATTGGCATCATATTCGGCGCCAATCTCGGATCAACTACCGGCGCATGGCTGATTGCCGGATTGGGATTGAAAGTCAAAATCTCCACTTATGCCATGCCCATGCTGGCTTTCGGTGTTTTATGCAGCTTGCAGAGCGACAAGCAGCTAAAAGGGATCGGTTACATCCTGACCGGATTGGGCTTTCTTTTCCTCGGCATACATTTTATGAAGGAAAGTTTCGAAACTTTTGAAAATACCATCAAGCTGGCGGATTACGCCATGCCGGGCTTGAAGGGACTGTTGGTTTACACATTGATAGGCATCATCGCCACCATGATCATGCAATCCAGCCATGCCACGCTGGTGCTGATCATCACGGCGCTGTCCGTGCATCAGATCACTTATGACAATGCACTGGCGCTGGCCATCGGCTCCAATATCGGTACGACCTTTACCGCCGTCATCGGCTCACTGAGCGCTAATGTCCAGGGTAAACGGCTGGCCGGCGCGCATCTGCTGTTCAATCTGCTGACCGGCATTATCGCCCTGATTTTCATCAGAGAATTTATCATTGCCGTTGACAGGATCAATGCCGCACTAGGCATTGCTGTCACGGATAACACGCTGAAACTGGCGACTTTCCATAGTCTGTTCAATCTGGTCGGCGTTGCCGTTATGCTGCCGTTCATGAACCATCTGGTCGCGCTGCTGGAAAAAATATTCGTAGAGAAACGCCCCAACCTTTTCAGGCCCAAATATTTAAATCCATCCGCCATCGGATTTCCTGAAACCGCCGCTGAATCGGTCAGGCTGGAAACCATTCATTTATATGATCATGGCATCCATATCATTCTGCATGCGTTCGGTTTGCGCAAACGCAGCCTTTCGGACCAATCCGATCTCGAACAATTGATAAAACAAAATAACGACCCTGTCGAATACGATATCGACGCGGGCTATGAGAAAAGAATAAAAGGCATCTACAGCGCCATCATTGCTTTTATCGGCCAAGCGAATTCCGCATGGGAAATGAAACAATCGCCCAATCTCGCCTTGTTGCGCGATGCCAACCGGACGCTGGTTGAAGCGATCAAAGACACCAAACATTTACAGAAAAACTGGGCCCGCTCCAGAACCTCGAAAAATCAGGCCACAATCGACGAGTATAAAAAAATCGCTTATCAGATAGTGTCGCTGATCCAGCAGATTGAACAGTTCAGGCAGGAGATTGCCGAGAACGAATTGCCGTTATTGTCACTGGATGTTTTAAAGGCGATGATTGAAGACGAGGATATGCGAATGAACCGCTCAATTGACACACTGATCAGGGAGCGAAAAATCACGCCTGAAACCGGCTCGTCTTTGATCAACGACAGCACGTACATGTACAACATCAAGAAAAATCTGATTAAAACTGCCGAAACGCTATTTGTGGATGACAATATCAACGCTATTCACATTGAACAGCAATTAGCCCTGGATGAAGCCGAGATCAAGGAAGTCGTTCAAGCGGTGGATG